>NZ_JCALDF010000016.1:0-111701 GCF_059812725.1 Mycobacterium sp. NGS41 | reverse complement strand
ACGGGCTGGTGGGGTTGGTGCGCTTGTACGCCAATTTGCTTGCCCAGCACAACATCCGGGTCAACTCGATTCACCCCTCCGGCGTGGACACCCCGATGATCAACAACGAGTTCACCCGCAAGTGGCTCGCCGACCTGGTCGCCGAGACCGGTTCTGCGCCCGGCATGGGCAACGCGCTGCCGGTCCAGATTCTGCAGCCCGACGACATCGCCGACGCCGTGGCGTGGTTGGTATCCGACCAGGCCCGCTACATCACCGGCGTCACCCTGCCGGTCGATGCGGGCTGTGTGAACAGGCGGTAGCCGATGGCCCGAAATCCCGCCGCCCAGACCGCCTTCGGACCGATGGTGCTGGCCGCTGTCGAACAGAACGAACCGCCCGACAAGCGACTGGTGGACGACGACCTTGCCGACCTGTTCCTGCCTGCCCCGCTGCGCTGGCTGGTCAGCGCGACCCGGGTCGCGGCTGTCCGGCGCACGCTGGTCCGGGCGTCCGAGTGGACGGGACGCGGGCTGTGGGCCAATCTGGCCTGCCGTAAGCGCTTCATCGGCGACAAGCTCAAGGAAGCGCTCGACAGCGTCGACGCGGTCGTCATTCTCGGGGCCGGCCTGGACACCCGCCCGTACCTGTTGACGCGGCAGGTCCGAATCCCCGTCTTCGAAGTCGACCTGCCGGTCAACATCGCCCGAAAGGCCAAGACGGTCCGGCGGGTGCTCGGCGGCCCGCCGTTGTCGGTCCGGCTGGTGGCGCTGGACTTGGCGCGCGACGACCTGCTCACCTCGCTGGCCGAGCACGGCTACCTCGCCGACTACCGCGTTTTTTTCATCTGCGAAGGCGTGACCCAGTACCTGACCGAGGCAACTGTGCGGCGGACCTTGGAGGGGCTACGGGCGGCGGCGTCGGGCAGCCGGCTGGTGTTCACCTATGTTCGCCGCGACTTCATCGATGGGACCAACCGGTACGGCACCCGCACCCTGTATCGTTCGGTGCGCGGACGAAAGCAACTGTGGCACTTCGGGTTACAGCCCGACGAAGTCGCAGAGTTTCTCGGCGAGTACGGCTGGCGCCTGGTGGAGCAGGCCGGGCCCGACGAGCTGGTACAGCGCTACGTCGAGCCCACCGGCCGCACGCTCAAGGCGTCCGACCTGGAATGGTCGGCCTACGCGGAGAAGATCTAGTTTGATGGTGGCGACCCGCCGCGCCCGGCTCCGCCGCGCTTGCGATCACCACTAGACCTCGATGACCGTCGGCACGATCATCGGCTGGCGGCGGTAGGTTTCGCCGACCCACTTGCCGACGGTGCGACGCACCCCCTGGGCGATCCGAACCGGATCGGTGACCTTGGCGGCCACCAGCGATTCCAGCTCCGCTTCCACCTTGCGCACAGCCGGTTCCAGCGCCTTGGGATCTTCGGAGAATCCGCGTGCGTGTAGATGCGGTGCGGCGACCGGGCGGCCGGTGCCCCGCTCGACCACCACGGTCACCGCCACGAAGCCCGACGACAGGATGAGCCGCTCGCCCAGGGTGATATCGCCGACGTCACCCGTGATCAGCCCGTCGACGAACATCTTGCCGACCGGCACGGCGCCGGAAACCGAAGCGCTTCCCGCGACCAGATCCACGCTGACGCCGTTCTCCGCCAACAGAATTGACTCCGGTGACACCCCGGTGCTCGCCGCCAGCTTGGCATTGGCGCGCAACATCCGCCAGGTCCCGTGCACCGGCATGACGTGGCGCGGCCGCACCCCGTTGTACAGGAACAGCAGCTCTCCGGCATAGGCGTGACCCGAAACGTGCACCCGCGCTTGCGCGTTGGTGACCACCCGGGCCCCGATCTTGGACAGCGAATCGATGACCCCGTACACGGCCTCCTCGTTGCCGGGGATCAGCGACGACGACAGCACGACGAGGTCTCCTGCGGTCAGTGTGATGCTGCGATGTTCGCCGCGTGACATCCTCGACAACGCCGACATCGGCTCGCCCTGGGTGCCGGTGGTGATCAGCACCACCTGCTCGGGTGCCATCATCTCGGCGGCGGCAATGTCGATCAGGTCCGAATCGTCCACCCGCAGGAAACCCAGGTCCCGCGCAATGCCCATGTTGCGCACCATCGATCGGCCGACGAACGAGACCCGACGGCCCAATGCCACAGCGGCATCGATGATTTGCTGCACCCGGTCAACGTTGGAGGCGAAGCACGCCACGATGACGCGCCCGTCGGCGCCCCGGATCAGCCGGTGCAGCGTCGGGCCCACTTCGCTTTCCGACGGCCCGACGCCGGGGTGCTCGGAGTTGGTCGAATCGCACAGGAACAAATCCACACCGGCGTCGCCGAGTCGGGACATGCCGGGCAGGTCGGTCGGCCGGCCGTCGAGTGGCAGCTGGTCTAGCTTGATGTCGCCGGTGTGCAGGACGGTTCCCGCACCGGTGTAGACGGCGATGGCCAGCGCGTCCGGAATGGAGTGGTTGACGGCGAAGTACTCGCACTCGAACACGCCGTGGCGACTGCTCTGCCCCTCGGCGACCTCGGTGAAAACCGGCTTGATGCGGTGCTCGCGGCACTTCGCGGCGACCAGCGCCAAAGTAAACTTCGAGCCGACGATCGGGATATCGGGCCGCAGCTTGAGCAGGAACGGGATCGCTCCGATGTGGTCTTCGTGCGCATGAGTCAGCACCAGCGCCTCGATGTCGTCGAGGCGGTCCTCGATGTGGCGCAGATCGGGCAGAATCAGGTCGACGCCGGGCTCGTCGTGGGTGGGGAACATCACCCCGCAGTCGATGATCAGCAGCCGGCCCAGGTGTTCGAAAACCGTCATGTTGCGGCCGATTTCACTGATGCCGCCCAGCGCGGTGACTCGCAACCCGCCCGCGGCCAGAGGACCTGGTGGCGCCAGGTCTACGTCCACGTCTGGACCACCGTTTGGCTCACCGCCGGCTCACCTGAGCACCGAAGCCGCACGCATGTCGGCAGCCAGCGCGTCGATCTGTTCCGGTGTCGCGGCCACCTGCGGCAGCCGCGGGTCGCCGACCTCGATGCCCTGCAGCCGCAGGCCCGCCTTGGACAACGTCACCCCGCCCAGCCGGCTCATCGCGTTGCACAGCGGCGCGAGGGCGACATTGATCTTGCGTGCGGTAGCGATATCACCGGAACCGAAGGCGGACAACAATTCCCGCAACTGGCCCGCCGCGAGGTGAGAAATCACACTGATAAAACCGATAGCACCCATCGCCAGCCACGGCAGATTCAACGCGTCGTCGCCGGAGTAGTACACCAGCCCGGTTTCGGCGATGATCTCGCCGCCGCTGTGCAGGTCGGCCTTGGCGTCTTTGATGCCGACAATGTTGGGGTGTGCCGCCAGCGCACGAATGGTTTCCGGCTCGATCGGCACCACTGATCGCGGCGGGATGTCGTAGAGCAGCACCGGCAGATCGGTGGCGTCGGCGACGGCGGTGAAATGTGCCGACAGTCCGTCCTGCGGCGGCTTCGAGTAGTACGGCGTCACCACCAGCAGCCCGTGCGCGCCTTCGGCCGCGCAGGCCTTGGCCAGCCGGACGCTGTGTGCGGTGTCGTAGGTGCCCGCGCCGGCGATGACGCGGGCCCGGTCGCCGACCGCTTCCAGCACGGTCCGCAGCAGCAGGAGTTTCTCGTCGTCGCTGGTCGTCGGCGACTCGCCAGTGGTTCCGGAAACCACCAGGCCGTCGCACCCCGCGTTCACCAGGTGATTCGCCAGCCGCGCCGCTGTCGCGGTGTCGACGGACCCGTCGGCGCCGAACGGTGTCACCATCGCGGTGAGCAGCGTTCCCAGGCGGGCCGGGGCGTCGAATCCGACGGTCGTCACGATTCCCAAGGTTACCTGGCGACAGCAAGCTCGTTTTCGGCAGCGCGAGCGTGCGCGTTTGTACGGCGACACGCCGCCGGGACCGTACATCTGCGCACGCTCGCGGCTCAGGCCTCCGTCGCAAACGGGCTGGTGGCGACCTGCGTGCCGTCCGCCAGGGTGGACACCTCGAAGTCGGCGAACACCGCGGGCGCGACGTCGACGAGCTGGCGCAGGCACTCGATGGCCAGTCGACGGATTTCCACGTCGGCGTGCTCGCTGGCCCGCATGGCGATGAAATGCCGCCATGCCCGGTAGTTGCCGGTCACGACGATGCGGGTTTCGGTGGCGTTGGGCAGCACGGCGCGTGCGGCCTGGCGGGCCTGCTTGCGCCGCAGGATGGCGTTGGGCTGGTCAGCGAACTTGGCTTCCAGCCTGGCCAGCAATTCGGTATAGGTGGCGCGGCTGGCGTCGGCGGCGTCGGTCAGGATCTGCCGCAGCTCCGCGTCTTCCTCCATTCCCGGCGGCACCACCACCTGTGAGTCCTTTTCCGGGACGTAGCGCTGCGACAACTGCGAGTAGGAGAAATGCCGGTGCCGAATCAGTTCATGGGTGCACGATCGCGAGATGCCGGTGATGTAGAACGACACGCTCGCGTGCTCGAGTACCGAAAAGTGTCCGACGTCGATGATGTGCCCGATGTAGCCGGCGTTGGTCGCGGTCCGCGGGTTGGGCTTCGACCAGCTCTGATAGCAGGCCCGGCCGGCGAACTCGACCAGCGCGGAGCCGCCGTCGGCGTCGGTGGTCCAAGGGACGTCCGGCGGCGCCAGGAACTCCGTCTTGGCGATCAGTTGCACGCGTAGCGGCGCGGTCTCGGCCACGGCGCTCAGACTAACCGGGTCTCGACGCTCGAGCCTGCGCTGGTGGCATCGAGCCTGCGTACAGGGCTACTGTCGGGCCCTTGCCGGTGCCCTCAGCGCAGGCTCGACCGCTAGACCGGGACCGAGCCCGACATCAGCAGCGGCAGCAACATGTCACGGAAGGCGGCCAACCGGATCGACTCGGCCCGTCGCGCATGACACAACGCGCCCAGCCCGGTGAGTGACTGCGATGCCGCGCTGGGCAGACGCCGTACGTCTGGCACGCGAACGTCCAACAGATCTCCCGGCCGGATGCGCTGACGGCTGCCCGACGTCCCGGCGACCTTCTGTTGCAGCGGTTGCGAGACGGAGGGCTGTCCCAGAGCGGCCCACAGCGCCGATGTGTCGACATCGATCGGCCGCAGCACGACGAACTCCGTACTCGCCAAAGCCATTTCCGGCGGAAGGTGCACCACGTTCCAGACTCGTGGCGTCCTGGGATTCAGCGTCGCGAACAGCACACACGGCCCGGGCAGCAGAAGCTTGCCACTCTTGACGGAGTTGCCGGCGACAAGCTCGGGATTCGCGCCGTCATCGAACGCCGAAAAGCTGAAGTGGGCTACGGTGCCATCGAATTCATCTGGTTCGAGGAACCTGTTCGACCGTGTCGCCAGGCTGGATAGCGGCACGCGATCGGAGACCGACTCGGCGGTGGCGACCATCAATGCCTGCGCCGTGTTGATCACACGTCGGTTGGCAGCAATCTTGTCGTCCAGCGAGCCGAGTAGCTCGGCGATACCCCGGCGCTGCCGCGCGGGCACGACCCGAACCTCGATGTCGCGCAGAATTCTCTTGTTCAGCAGTGGCTGTCCAGATCCGGTCCGATGCTCGTTAATCCCGCAGGTCTGCAAGGCGTAATACCAATAGCGGGTCTCGTCGGGGTCCTTGGCCCGGCACACCAACCCATGTCGGTGACCCAGACATCGGAGTCGCAGTAATGCACGCTGCCGCAATACGATCCGACGCGACCGAGCACGATGAGCGGGCCACTGGCATTGTGCCGCGCCGCATAGCCGATCGGCCCGTTGGAGCCGTAGACCGGAAAACGCCCGGTCGGCCGTCGATCGGGCGGCGCGGCGCCGGTGCTGAAGTCGAGGTGCTCACCCAGCCTGACCTGCGTCACGCCCGCTCCACCTGCTCGCGCACCGCCTCGTCCAATAGCGCGGATTCGTCGAGGGCCGCCAGCAGTTCCTTTTTCAGCCGGGCGATCTTCTCGGCCACGGGCTCGCCGTCATAAGCAGCCGCCGGAGCCCCCACATAGCGTCCCGGCGTCAGCGCGTAACCTGCAGCCCTGATCTCGTCCAGCGTCACCGATCTACAGAATCCTGGAATATCCTGGTAAGCAATATCTTTCGCGGAACCACACCAGGCATGGTAGGTGTCGCCGATCCGGGCCACCTCGTCCTGCGTCAGCACACGCTCTGTCCGGTCCACCAAACGCCCGAGGCCACGGGCGTCGATGAACAGCACCTGACCCGACCGCTTTCCAGCGGCCTTGTCCATGGCAAAGAACCACAGGCACACCGGAATTCCGGTACTGCGGAACAGCTGGCCGGGCAGTGCCACCATGCACGACACCAAATCGGCCTCGACGATCCTCGCCCGAATGTCGCCTTCCCCACCCGTGTTCGATGACATCGAGCCGTTGGCCATCACCACGCCGGCCGTACCGCCCGGCGTTAGCTTGGACAGAATGTGCTGAATCCAGGCGAAGTTCGCGTTGCCGACGGGCGGAACGCCGAAGCGCCAGCGCGGATCTTGCTCGTCGCGGGCCCAATCCTTGATGTTGAACGGCGGATTGGCCAACACGAAGTCCATCTGGACGCCGGCGTGCCGGTCGTCGACGAAGATGTCGCCGCGGGCCAGACCCGTGTTGTCGATGCCGTGGATGGCGAGGTTCATCTTCGCCATTCGCCACGTTTCCTCGACGCTCTCCTGCCCGAAGATCGATACGTCCCGCGGATCTCCGTCGCGCTGGGCGATGAATTGCTCGGTCTGGACGAACATCCCGCCCGAACCGCAGCACGGGTCGTACACACGCCCACTCGCCGGTTCCAGCACCTCGACGATCACCCGAACCACGCTGGGCGGGGTGAAGAACTCGCCGCCGCGGCGTCCTTCCGCGCGAGCGAAATTGCCGAGGAAGTACTCGTAAACCTCCCCCAGCAGGTCACGCGCGTGGTGCCGGCCCGGTCGGCTCAACCGCGCAGTATCCAGCAGTGCGATCAACTCGCCGAGGCGGCGCTGGTCGACGTTTTCGTATAACCGCGGCAGCATCCCCGCCAGCGCGGTGTTGGCCGTCATCACCGTCTGCATCGCGTCGTCGGCCAGCTGGCCGATGTTCGGAGCTTTCGCGTTGTCCGCCAGAAACTTCCAGTGTGCGTCCGATACATATTTCAAGAACACCAACCCGAGGATGACGTCCTTGTACTGGCTGGCCGGAAGGGAGCCGCGCAGCTTGTCCGCGGCCTTCCAGAGCGTGCCTTTGAGCTCTTTCATCAACCGGCCCGCTTGATGGCCGTGCGCAACTCCCCCACCAAATCGCCCCGACTGGACAGGCTGACCCCGCCCAGCCCCAACCACGACGCCATCGACTCCAACTCCCCGATGAGCGCCGCCGCGACTCGGGCCCGCGGTACGTCCGGCTCCCCGAACGCACCCACCACGCTCAGCGTGTCCGCGGCGCGGTCGGCCTTGAGGTCCACCCGTCCGACCAGCTGTCCATCCAGCAGGAACGGCCATACGTAGTACCCGTACTTGCGCTGACTCGCAGGCGTGTAGATCTCGATGCGATACGTGAAGTTGAACAACCGCTCCACCCGCGGTCGGAAGAAGATCAGCGGGTCGAATGGACATAGGAGTGCGGTGCCGCGGTCCAGCCGGGGCACGCTGCGGCCGGCCCGCAGATACGCGGGCGCCGACCAGCCGTCGACGTTCACCGACTCGACCTCGCCCGCAGCCACCAACTCGGCGATGGCCGGCTTGACCTGCTGGGCCGACAGCCGGAAGTAATCGCGGATGTCGGCCTCGGTGGCCACACCCAGCGAGGTGGCGGCACGCAGGGTGAGCTCGCGGATCGCTTCGTCGTCGTCGACGCGACGGGCCAGCACTTCCGGCGGCAGCACACGCTCAGCCAGGTCGTAATGCCGGGCGAAACCGACCCGGGTGGCTGTCGTCAGCACGCCACTGGCGAACAGCGCCTCGGCCACCCACTTGGTGTCGCTGCGCCCCCACCAGGGACCTTTTGCACCGCGCGGTTCGGCCTCCAGATGTGCCTCGATCTGACCGGCAGTGCTCGGGCCGAGTTCGGTGACAGCGGCGACGATCTCGTCGGCCAGCTTCAGATTGGCCTTGACGATATGTGAGCCCCAACGGCCGTGCCGATACTGCCGCATCCTCCAGCGCAGCAACGGCCAGTCGTCGACGGCCATCAGCGCGGCCTCGTGGGCCCAGTACTCTGCCAGCAGCCTCGCCGAACGCGGACCCCAAGCGGCCCGGTCCAGCACGTCGCGGTCATACGACCCGAGTCGGCTGAAGGCCGGCGCGTAGTGGGCACGCACCGCCACGGACACCGAATCCAATTGCAGCACTTGGATGCGCGCGATCAGCCGCTTCAGATGCGCACGGGTGATCGGGCCGCCGGGCCGCGGCTCGCTAAATCCTTGGGCCGCAACTGCTATCCGCCGGGCCTGCCCGCCGGTCAGCCTGCGGTTTGGGATCGACACGGCGCCGAGAATACCGGTGCCTTCGGCTTCGACAGCTGCGAGACTGGCGCCGGCTCAACCCGCGGCGACTTTCTCGTCCAACGGCGCCACCTCGCTCGTCTGCGGGCTCGCCTCCGCTGGATTCTTTTGTTCTTGGTATGCCGATTCCAGTGTGGCCGGAACCCCTTCCAGGTCGCGGTACACGCCCATCAGCTGCTCCAGGATCTTGATTCGTTGCCGGCTTGCCTCGTCGACCGCCTGCCGAGCCTGCTCGCGATAGCGATCAGTCTCCCGCCGAACGTCCTGCCACGCCTGATCGATCGCCCGCTCAGTGTCAGCGCGCATGTCGGCCAGTTCGGCCTCGAGGTTGCTTTTGGTTTGCGAATACTCGGCTTGCAGGGCTTTTAGCCGAGCGGCCATGTCGTCCAACTGCTCTTCGTGCTTTCGCTGTGCGGCTTCCGCTTCGGCCTCGGCCGCCGCGATCACCGCTTCTGCCTCGGCCCGCGCCTCGGCCTGCATCTCGGCAACCTCGTCGACCGCGCGCCGCAGCATCTGAGCCATCCGCTGTTGCACCGCGTGGGGCGACGGGGAGGTGTCCGTAAGCACGGCGACCTCTTTCCGCAGCGCATCTACTTGATCGCCGGATTCCTTCAGCCGGGCCCTCAGGCTCTCGACGTCGTCACGCAGCAAGTGCTGCTTGGTTGCCAACATCTCGATGTAGGCATCGACCGCAGCCGGATCGTAACCCCTGAACATGCGAGTGAACGTCTTTGCGGGTTCGGTTATCACCGACAAATCCCCCTTCTGGAAAAAAACCCTTCGGGAAAAGAGTCCCTTCTGGAAAAGAGTCAGAGACCCCCGACCCTTGTCGAGTATGGTCAGGATTCGCCGTTGGCGCCACGCGAGCGCTCAGGGCCGACGGTAGCTGTGAAATCGATAGCGCAGCCCCGAGCGACTGACCTGCCATTCGTCCGTCTCCCCCAGCCACGTCTCGTCGAGCACCGGCGCCAGCGCGTCGTCGTCGTCGCGCGGCAGGTCGATGTCGACCTCGGTGACCTCGCACCGACTGGCCTGCGGCAGCGCCAGCACATAGATCTGTCCGCCGCCGATCACCCAGGTCTCGGAATTGGAAATGGCCTGTTCAAGTGCGTCGACCACCTCGGCCCCGTCCGGGATGAAGTCATGCTGGCGGCTCAGTACGACATTTCTGCGGCCGGGCAGCGGCCTGTTTCTGGCCGGCAAAGAATCCCAGGTCCGGCGGCCCATCACCACGGTGTGGCCCAAGGTGACCTGTTTGAAGCGGACCAGATCCTCGGGTACCCGCCATGGAATGTCGCCGCCGCGACCGATGACACCGGACGTCGACTGCGCCCAGATCAGGCCGACCGTCATACAGCGACGGCGGCTTTGATCGCCGGATGCGGGTCGTAGTTCTTGACGATCACATCATCGTAGGTGTAGTCGAAGATCGACTCTCTGTGGGCCAGAACAAGTTCCGGATACGGACGCGGATCGCGACTGAGCTGGATCCGCACCTGTTCGACGTGGTTGTCGTAGATGTGGCAATCGCCACCGGTCCAGATGAACTCGCCGACATCGAGGCTCGCCTGCGCGGCCATCATGTGGGTCAGCAGGGCATAGCTGGCGATGTTGAACGGCACCCCGAGGAACAGGTCGGCGCTGCGCTGGTAGAGCTGACAGCTCAACCGCCCATCGGCGACGTAGAACTGGAAGAACGCGTGACACGGCGGCAGCGCCATCTGCGCGATTTCACCGACGTTCCAGGCAGACACGATGATGCGCCGGGAGTTCGGGTCGGTTCGCAGCAAATGCAGCGCAGCGCTGATCTGGTCGATGTGCTCACCCGACGGTGTCGGCCAGGATCGCCACTGCACACCATAGATGGGCCCGAGATCGCCTGTGCTGCTTGCCCACTCGTCCCAGATGGTGACTCCGTGTTCGTGCAGCCAGCCGACGTTGGAGTCGCCGCGCAAGAACCACAGCAACTCGTAGACCACCGATTTGAAGTGCACCTTCTTAGTGGTGAGCAGTGGGAAGCCCGATGACAGCTCGTAACGCAGCTGTTGGCCGAACAGGCTGCGGGTCCCGGTGCCGGTGCGGTCGGCTTTGGCGGTGCCCTGCTCGAGCACGAGGCGCAGCAGATCCTCGTACGGGGTCGCGATCGGCACGCGGCCAGCTTAGCGTCGATCGCAAGCGCGGCGTAGCCGGGCGCGGCGGGTCGACGCCGAAAAATTGCGCGTCGATCGCAAGCGCGGCGTAGCCGGGCGCGGCGGGTCGACGCCGAAAAATTGCGCGTCGATCGCAAGCGCGGCGTAGCCGGGGGCGGCGGGTCGACGCCGAAAAATCCCTCGTCGATCGCAGGGAGTAGAACGGAGGCCATGCCGAAAATCACCGACAACTTCAGCACTCCCGACGGCAGCTGCCCCGTCCACCTGTTCACTCCCGAAGGGTCCGGTCCCTGGCCCGGTGTGGTCATGTATCCCGACGCCGGCGGGGTGCGCGACACGTTCTACGAGATGGCGGCCAAGCTGGCCGGGTTCGGCTACGCCGTGCTGCTTCCCGACTTTTACTACCGCCACGGCGACTGGGCCCCGATCGACATGTCGACCGCGTTCGGTGATCCGGCCGAGCGCAAGCGGCTGATGTCGATGATCGGCAGCATCACGCCGGACATGATGGCCAGCGATGCGGGCGCGTTTTTCGACTACCTGGCCGCCCGTCCCGAGGTGTCCGGCGAGCGGTACGGCGTATGCGGTTACTGCATGGGTGGACGTACCTCGGTGGTAGTGGCCGGGCGGCAGCCGGACCGAGTCGCCGCCGCGGCCTCGTTTCATGGCGGCGGCCTGGTGACCGACTCTGCGGACAGCCCGCACCTGCTGGCCGACCGGATGAGCGCCACGGTCTATGTGGGCGGCGCCAAGAACGACGCATCGTTCACCGCGGATCACGCCGAGCAGCTCGACAAGGCGCTGACCGCAGCCGGTGTGCAGCACACCATCGAGTGGTACCAGGCCGCCCACGGGTTCGCGGTTCCAGACAATGCGCCGTATGACGAGTCGGCCAACGAACGGCACTGGGCCGCGATGGTCGAGACCTTCCGCGGGACGCTCGGCTAGCTGCGCGAAAAGACGCAAAAGCACCCATTTCATGCCGAAATAGGGTGCTTTTGCGTCTGCTCGCCCTAGGTTAAGTCGACCAACTCGGCGAGCCGGGTGCGGTGACGGTAGGCGGTACCAAACGCCAGCTGGTCGCTCTTGGCCCGCTTGAGATACAGGTGCGCCGGATACTCCCAGGTCATCCCGATGCCGCCGTGCAGCTGCACGCATTCCTCGGCGGCGTGTACCGCGACGCCGCTGCAGTAAGCCTGCGCGAGGGCTGTGGCGACAGCCGCGTCCGAATCGCCCGTAGCGGAGGTGTCGGCGGCGTAGCGCGCCGCCGCGCCGGCCGAATTGAGCTCTACCCACAGGTCGGCCAGCCGGTGTTTGATCGCCTGGTACGAACCGATTGCCCGGCCGAACTGCTTGCGCCCCTTCACGTAGGCCAGGGTGGTGTCGAAACACCACTGCGCCACCCCGAGTTGCTCCGACGCCAGCAGAGCCGCACCGGTCTGCAGCGCTTCGGCCACCGCCGAGTCCGCCGGGCCACCGCCGGCCCGCGACGATCTCGCACCCGAAAAGCGCACATCCGCAAGCGGTCTCGTCATATCCAGCGCCAGCACCGCCGACACCTCCACCCCGGCCGCGTCGCGCGCAACGGTATGCAGCTCGAGTCCGTCGGCGCCCGCGACCGGCACCACCAGCACGTCGGCCTCGGCGGCACCGGCGACGTTACTGACCGTTCCGGTGAGGCCGTCTGGGCCAGCGCTGATTCCCTCGACCGGATCGCCCGGCGCGGTGGAAAACGGCACCACCAGCGCCGCGGTCACCGTGCCCTGGGCCAGCTCCGGCACGGTTTCGGTGTCGCCGGCACCCAGCAGGGCGACCGTCGCGAGCACCGCACTGGACAAGTACGGCACCGGCGCGACGGCCCGGCCGATCTCCTCCATGACGACCGCGGCCTCGCGCGCGCTCGCCCCGGCACCGCCAAGCGACTCGGGTACCAGCAGCCCCGCGACGCCCAACTCGGCGGCCAGCGTCCGCCACACGCTGGAGAAATCTGGCGGCGGCGCAGCTTCTACGTCATAGGCCCGCACCACCGCCTCCGGTGGGCACCGGTCGGCGAAGAGGTGACGGACGCTGTCGCGCAACGCCTCTTCGGTGTCCGAATACAGCAGATTGCTCAACGAGCTCACCTCTCCAGGTCTTTGAAGGCGACGGTTTTGTCGACGCGATGTTCGCCGGGCAACCCGAGAATGCGTTCGGAGATGGTGTTCCGCAGAACCTCCGAGGTGCCGCCCTCGATCGAGTTACCGCGTGCCCGCAGGTAGCGATAACCGGGCCCGCGGCCGGTCATGTCGACCGTTTCGGGCCTGCGCATGGTCCAGTCGTCGTAACGCAGCCCGGAATCGGCGTGCAGCTCGATCTCGAAACCCGAGATCGCTTGCGCGAGACGGGCAAACGCCACCTTCATGCCGGCCCCCTCGGGTCCGGGCTGGCCGGCGGCGGCCCGCTGGCGGAGCTGCTCGCTGCTGAGACGGAACACCTCTGCTTCCACCCACAGCCGCATCAGCTCGTCGTGCATCGCAGGGTTACGCAGCGCGGGCTCGTTTCGCCATGCTGCGGCGACCTTGCCGATATTGCCGCCTTCGCGCGGAACACCGGGGCGAGCACCGATCGCGATGCGCTCGTTGTTCAACGTGGTGGTCGCGACCCGCCAGCCGCCACCCTCTGGGCCCAGACGGTTGGCGTCGGGCACCCGGATGTCGGTGAGGAAGACCTCGTTGAACTCCGCCTCGCCGGTGATCTGTCGCAGCGGACGGATGTCGACGCCGGGCTGTGTCAGATCGACCAGGAAGTATGTCAGGCCAGCATGTTTGGGTACGGTCGGGTCGGTACGTGCGACGAGAATCGCCATTTGCGCGTGCTGCGCCTGCGACGTCCACACTTTCTGCCCGTTGACAATCCAGTCATCACCGTCGCGGACGGCGCGGGTGGCAACGGCGGCCAAGTCAGATCCAGCGCCCGGCTCACTGAATAACTGGCAGTAGATCTGCTCACCAGTGAACAACGGGCGCAAGAACTTTCGCTTCTGCTCATCGGTCCCGAACGCCGCGATCGTGGGTGCTGCCATGCCCATACCGATGTAGTTCTTGAGGGTTCCGCCCACCGGCGCACGCGCGGCGGCCAGCTCGCGTTCGACCTGCTCCTGATAGGCGTGCGGCAGGCCGAGACCGCCGTTACCGGGCGGGAAGTACACCCAGGCCAGGCCCGCATCGAAGCGTGCGCCGAGGAATTCCCGCGGATCGGTGCCGGCCGGGTCGTGTTCCTTGAGGAGCGACCGCACCCGCTCATTCAGGTCGGCCGCAATGGCGTCTGCGGTGCTCATTGCGCGCCTCCCGGTTGCATCTGGAAACCCTGCGCGGGGCCCAGCAGCAGACCTCCGTCGATCACCATCGTCTCCCCGGTGATCCAGCCGGCCGCATCCGAAACCAGGAACGCGACCGCTTGCGCCACATCCACCGGCTCACCGATGCGTCCAAGCGCTATGGACGAGGCCAGCGGGTCCTCATGGTCCTTCCACAGCGCCTCGGCGAGGCGGGTGCGAACCACGCCCGGACAGATCGCATTGACCCTGATCCGCGGCGAGAGCTCCAGCGCCAGCTGCTTGGTGACATGGATCAGCGCTGCCTTGGTGGCGTTGTACATGCCCATGGCCGGCGATTGGTGCATGCCACCGATCGAGGCGGTGTTGACCACAGCGCCGCCGTGCTCACCCATCCATGCCTTGACCACCAGCGAGGTCCACAGCAGCGGCGCCCACAGGTTAACGTCGAAAATCTTGCTGAAGCGCGCGTGGTCCTGTTCGATCAGCGGACCGTATGCCGGGTTCGTCCCGGCGTTGTTGACCAGGATGTCGACGCCGCCGAAGCGCTCGAGGGTGAGGTCCACACAGCGTCGCGCCGCATCCTCGTCGACCGCGTGGGCGCCGACACCCAGCGCCCCCTGTCCCACTTGCGCGGCGGCGGCATCGGCGGCCTCCTGCTTGCGGGCGGTGAGCACGACATTGGCGCCGGCGGCCGCCAGCTGTTGGGAGATAGCCAGCCCGATTCCGCGCGAAGCACCGGTGATGATCGCGGTGCGGCCAGTCAGGTCTAGTGAGGTCATTCGGTATGCCTTCGGTCGAGGTGGCGCTCTAGCTGTTCTAGCTGAGGGTTATCAGGCGGCAGCACCCAGTTGTTATCGAAATGTTTTGTACCGGTGTGCACGTGGTATGCGAAAAGCATGTTAGCGAAATTGAACCTCATGAAACCACTGGTAGTGGCGGGGGCTGTCGCTGCAGCTATTGCGGCGGCGCCAGTAGCCTCCGCCGACGTTTTTGCGGCTGGACCAGCGATGACGTCCCCTGCGCCCACGCACGTAGTCTTCAAGGACGACCCGGGCGGGGGCGGCTGCGACGCCAACGGCAACTGCGGCTCCGGCGGCCAGAACGGCGGCCCCGGCGGCGGTCCGGGTGGCGGTGGCTGCGTACCGGGCGTCGGCTGCGGCTCCGGCGGGCAGAATGCCGGCCCAGGCGGCGTCCCGGGCGGCACCGGTTGTCTGCCGGGCGTCGGCTGCGGCGGCGGTCACGCCTAATCAGCCCCTGACCCGCGAACTCCCGGCAGCCTGGTAATCCAGGCCCGGGAGTCTGCCGGGTCGATGACGTCGTCGAGTTCGAAGGTGGTGGCCGACCGCAGCGCCTTGCCGTGCTGATAGGCCGCCGCCACCAGACGCTCGAACAGACTTTGGCGCTCGACGGGGTCTGTCGCGGCGGCCAGCTCTTTGCTGAACCCCAGGCGCACAGCGCCTTCCAGGCCCATCCCGCCGATCTCACCGGTCGGCCAGGCGACGGTGAACTGCGGCGCGTGGAACGATCCACCGGCCATGGCCATGGCACCTAGCCCATAGCCCTTGCGCAGGATGATCATTCCGAGCGGCACAGTCAGCCTCGCGCCGAGGATGAACATGCGTCCGAACCGGCGCACAGCGGCTTCCTTCTCGGCGTCCGGCCCGACCATGAACCCCGGGGTGTCGCAAAGCGAGATCACCGGCAGCTGAAACGACTCGCACAGGGCCAAGAAATCGCCGGTCTTGTCCGCCGCTTCGGCATCGATCGCGCCGCCGAGATGGTGACTGCTGTTGGCTATCAGGCCATATGGCACCCCTTCGACGCGCACCAGCGCGGTGACGATGCCAACGCCATAGTCCGGACGCAGCTCCAGGACGGAGCCGACGTCAACGATCGACTCGATGGCTCGGTGCACGTCGTAGGCGCGTAACCGGTTCTCCGGCACCACATGCCGGGCCAGTCGCGGGTCCGGCGCCGCCCAATCGTCCACGCTGCCTTGGAAGTAGGACAGATACTGCTTGGCCAGCGACACGGCATGCGCTTCATCACGGGCGACCAGACTTACCACGCCGTTGTGCCGCTGCACGTCGATCGGTCCGATCGCCTCCGGCGGGTAAACCCCGAGCCCACCGCCCTCGATCATCGCCGGCCCGCCCATCCCGATGTTGGCGTCGGGGGTCGCAATGATCACGTCGCACACCCCGGCCAAAGCGGCGTTGCCGGCGAAACACCGTCCGGACACGACCGAGACCAGCGGCACCTGACCGCTGAGGGCGGCCAGCACCCGAAAGGTCGGCACATCCAGTCCGGCCATGCCGCCCACGTCGGTGTCGCCCGGCCGGCCCCCGCCACCTTCGGCGAACAGCACCACCGGCAGTCGCTTCCGGGCCGCCAGGTCGAAAACGCGATCGGTCTTGGCGTGGTTGCGCATGCCCTGGGTGCCGGCCAGCACGGTGTAGTCGTAGGACACCACCACCGCCTCGGCCGCGGCCTGTCCGAAACGGTCCGCACTGATGGTTGCCAGGCCGGCCACCAGGCCGTCGGCCGGGGTGTTGGCGATCAGGTCCTCTTCGGAGCGGCGGCTGCGCTGCGCGGCGATGGCGAGCGCGCCGTACTCCACGAAGCTGCCGGCATCAACCAGGTCAGCGATGTTCTCCCGCGCGGTGCGCCGACCTTGCTTGTGCCGCTTGGCGACGGCCGCCTCCCGGCCCTCGTCGAGGGTGAGCATGTGGCGCTGCCGGACCTCGTCGAGGTCGGTCCGCGGCCGATCGAGATCCAGTGCGGCAGCCGATGATCCGTCATCCGCACCGGCACTCGTGCGGGTGAACACCACCAGCGGATCGCCGGTTCCGACGACCTGTCCGGGCGCCACCAGATTCCGAACCGTGCGCAACGGGTCCGGCGCCGCCAGCACATGCTGCATCTTCATCGCTTCGAGCACAACCAATTGCGCGCCCATACCGAATTCGGCTCCCTCGGCCGGAGTTTCGACCACGGTCCCGGCCAGCTGAGCACGAAGCACCTCCTCGCCCGGATGAAGCTCGACGGCGGTGACCCGGACCTCGTGCTGACGAGACAGCGCCGCGGCCGCCATCTCCGGAAGCTTCCCGTCGAGGAACGCCGTCGTCACCTCACCCGACTGAAGCTGACTGTCGGACAGCAGCTCTCGCAGGAATGCGAGGTTCGTGCGAATGCCCTCGATGCCGAACTCGGACAGCGCGGTACGCGCCTTGCGCACCGCCGCCGGAAAATCCGAACCCCGGGTGTGGGTGATTACCTTGGCCAGCAACGAGTCGTAGCGCGGGCTGGGGGTCAAGCCAGGCCGTCCGAAGGTGTCGACGCGTATCCCCGGCCCGCTCGGCGGGGTGAACACCGTCAGCGTGCCGGACACCGGTACGACGGACCCGTCGGGGGCGAAGGTCTCCATGTTGACCCGCGTCTGAATCGCGATACCCCGTCGCACCGCCGGCTCACCGATGACTTCGCTTCCGTCAGAGGCAATTCCAGCGGGCAGCCGCAGCTGGTAGTAGGACGCCCCACCAGCGATGGCCAGCTGGACGGCCACCAGGTCGACACCGGTGACCTCCTCGGTGATGGTGTGTTCCACCTGAATTCGCGGGTTCACCTCGAGAAAGACGAACTTCGCGTCGTCTTGCTCACCGGCGACCAGGAATTCGACAGTAGCCAGCCCATGCAGGTTCACGCTGGCGCACAGCCGGGCCGCGGCCTGATGCAGGTTACGCCGCAGCATATCCGAAAGCCCTTGTGCAGGTGCAATTTCGACGAGCTTCTGATAGCGCCGCTGGATGCTGCAGTCGCGGTCGCCGAGAGCCAGCGCATGCGTCCCGGAACCGGCCGGCGCGCCCACGATCTGCACTTCGATGTGGCGCGCGGCGCCGAGATGAGCTTCGGCGAACACCGCCGAATCGCCGAAGCCGAGTTGTGCCTCCGCGGCGCACTGCCGGTAAGCAGTGTCGATTTGATCGACGCTGTCCACCTTGCGCATACCCCGACCGCCACCGCCCGCGAGCGCCTTGATCATGATCGCTCTAGTCTGGGCGGCTTGGGCGGCGAAGAACGCCCGGATGTCCTCGACGCTGCTGGGCCCTTCGGTCGCGGCCAGCACCGGCAGCCCGGCGGCAATCGCGGCGGCACGGGCCGCGGACTTGTTGCCGACCATCTCCAGCACGTCGGCGTCCGGTCCCACGAACCCGGCACCAGCGGCGGCGCAGGCCCGGGCGAATCCGGCGTTTTCGCTGAGGAACCCGTAGCCCGGGTGGATCAGCTCGGCACCGGACTCCTTCGCTGCTGCCAAGATCGCGGCCTGGTCGAGATAGTCGGGTACGTCGATCGCTTCGTCGGCCGCATGCACGTGGGGGCTGTCGGCATCGTCCTCGGCGTATACCGCGACCGTCGGGATTCCCAGTTCCGTTGCGGTACGGATGATTCGGAGCGCGATCTCCCCACGGTTGGCGGTCAGCAGGGTCATAGGCGCACCTCGGGAATCAGACGACAACCAGCTTCGGCATGACGACGGGCTTCACACCGTACCGCGGCCCAGCGTAAGCACCGGCGCCCTTGGAGGCTAACGCCATTCCCGGCGCGCCGGGCATTCCAGCGATCGGTGCAACCTCCTCGGGCACGGCCCAACCGCTGCCCTCCAGCGCCGAGGTACCGGCCGTCACAGCCGGTGCCGCGGTAGTCCAGCCCGCCGGCACCGACAGACCGCCGATCGCGGACGCCTTGCCCACAGCTGCCATCAGCGGGGCGCCGCCGATTCCGGCCGGCGCCACGGTATTTGCCAACGCTGCCGCGGCGGCCGGAGCGGCTGCGACGGCAGCCCCCGCCGCCGGCAGGGTTTTGAGGGTGTGGTCGAGGAATATCCCGGAAACGATGCCGGCCGTGGTGAACCAGGCCCCAGTGTTGATCGCGCCGTTGATGGTGTCCTCCACGAGCCCGGAGGGATCCGGCGCGGCGGCGGCAGCAGCGCTGACCGGTGAGGCAAGGCTCATGACGGCGTTGCGCGAATTGCTGACCACGTTGTTGAGGCCCACTTGCTGGACGGAACTGGACGCGGCAGCTTGGCTAACTGCGGCGGATTGCCCGGCGATGCCCGCGGGGTTGGTCGGCTGCGCCGGCGCAGTCAAGGGTTCCAGCTTTCCGGCGACCGCCGAGGCTGCCGCATAGCCATACATAGCCAGCGCGTCTTGCGCCCACATTTCGCCGTACTGCGCCTCGCAGGCTGCGATGGCCGCCGTGTTTTGCCCCAGGACATTGGTTGCTTCCAGCGCCGCCAACTGCGCTCTGTTGGCAGCGACCGCCTGGGGCGGCACCGTCATCGCGAACGCCGTCTCGAACGCGGCCGCCGACGCGGTGGCCTGCGCGCCCGCCAGCGCCGTGGCTTCCGCGGTGTAGGTGAACCAGGCCACGAACGGCTGTGCCGCGGCGGCCATCGACAGCGACGCGGGACCCATCCACTGCTCGCCAGTCAACTGGGCGACAACCGACTCGAAGGAGGATGCTGTCGTACTGAGTTCGGCGGCCAGGTTGTTCCACGCCGACGCGGCCGCCATCATCGGTGCCGCACCGGCGCCGGCGTACATGCGTGCGGAGTTGATCTCAGGGGGTAATGCTCCGAAATCCATTGTCATCTCATTTCTTTGGGGAGAAGTTCACAGTTGGTTGTTTGCGCGCGGTGGCCGCTAGTCAGACGGCCGCCGGCTTTGGCATGACGATGGGCTTGACGCCGTAGCGCGGCGCACCGAAGCCGGCACTGTTACGGCCAATGGCCGCGTACCCCGGCATACCGGGAAGCAGTGTCGCTGACGCGGCCGGTGGCGGCGCAGCGGCGGTCCAGCCCGCACTGGGTGACATGCCGGTGCCCGACACCTGAGATACCAATGTGGCCGATCCCGCCCAACTCGGCGGGGCCGACAAAGCACCGAGTCCGGTTGCCCCGCCCATGCTGGCGTATACGGCGCCGACACCGGTGACCGGCGCCGCGCCGAGACCGGCCGTCGCCGCCGACTGCATGCCCACGCTGTCGAAACCCAGCAGTGCGGCGCCGGCGGGGCCGCCCTGGTCGGCGGGCACCAGCAGACCCCCGTTTGCCAACCCGAGGAAGTTCGACGCGGCCGAGGCCGAGTTGCCGATCCCGATGTCCAGCACGTCGGCGATGGATCCCGGTGGATCCGCCGCGGCCGCGGGCGTCGCTGCGGCACCCACCGACGACAACGGCGACGCCGCCGCAGACGTATTGGCGGCCTCGGTGGCCTCGTACGTACCGGCGCTGGTCTGCAGTGTGTGGACGAAGCTGCCGTACATCGTGGTCGCTTGGCCGCTGACCTGCTGATACAGCGTGCCATACGCGTTGAATAGCGACGCCTGCAAGATGGATACCTCATCGGCGGCGGCCGGAATGACCCCCGTGGTCGGGGCCGCAGCGGCCGCGTTCTGGGCGGCGAATGCCGAGCCGATGACCCCGAGCTTGCCGGCCGCAGCGGCCAGCTCTTCAGGCTGCGCGGTTAGAAACGACATCTGGTACTCCTCTCGTGTGAAACGTGGTTTTGCCGAACACAGGTCATAGGTACCCCCGGTAGTCCGATCGAAGGACGCGCAAGCGACGAATCCGTTCACGATTTCGTAACGCAAGCGTTGGCAGTCTTAACGCCGCCGTAACGAGAGTGACACTTTGCTGCGCTGTGTGTACACGAATGACACGCAGATGGCGCGGTTTCTATCCGCCTACCCGCGGACTGGGATGGCTAGCCAGATTGTCCGGTCAGCGCAGCGCCGGGCCCCACTGCACCTGTTCGCGCAGCTTGCTCTTGAGTAACTTGCCGCCGGCGTTTCGCGGCAGAGCGCCGTCTACCACCGTGACGTACTGCGGAACCTTGAAATCAGCAAGCTGGGCACGGCAGTGCTCGATCACCGCCGTCACGTCGATCTGCTCCGGGCCGCCGAACAGCACCGCACCGACCTTCTCGCCCATCACCTCGTCGGGCACTGCCAGCACGCAGGCGTCCGCGACGTTGGGGGCGGCCAGCAGCACCGCCTCGACTTCAACACTGGAGACGTTCTCGCCACCCCGGTTGATGATGTCCTTTAGCCGATCGACGATGTGTACCCGGCCCGCGTCGTCGACGCGAACCACGTCGCCGGTGTGCAACCAACCGTCGACGATCGTTGTCGAGGTGGCCTCCGGCCGGTTCCAGTAGCCGGCGGTTACGTTGGCTCCGCGCGTCACCAATTCGCCCACCAATTCACCGGAGCCGTCATTGAGTGCGAGCACGCCGAGATCCACCGACGGCACCGCATATCCGACCGAGTCGGCGTGTTTGACGGCGTCCTCGTCGGGCAGCGCGGTCATCAGCGAGGCGGTTTCGGTCATGCCGTACCCGTTGAACACAGTGGCGTGCGGAAACGCGTCCTTGACGGCGCGCACCAACGAAGGCGCGATGGGTGCTCCGCCGTAGCCGACCCAGCGGACTCCGGAAACATCTGCTGCGGCAAACGCCTTGTGCCGCAGCAATAGCGAGTAGATAGCCGGTACGGTCACCATGAGCGAAACCCGCTCTGTGCTCAGCGTTGCGACCAGCTCGTCGAGGTTGAGTGCGGGCATGATCACCGACGCTCCCCCGAGGTAAGTGGCCGCCAAAAGTTGTGAGTTGCAGCCGGTTACGTGAAAGAGCGGCACCGAGATGAGGGTGCGCAGCTGATCGCCGATGTCCCTGGGCTGTCGAAGGCACCGGACCGCGTTCTCGGTGTTGGTCAGAAATGCCTCGTGGGTGGTAGGCACCCCCTTGGGGTGCCCGGTGGTGCCGGAGGTGTAGAACAGCGCGGCGATGTCTGCCCGACTCAGCTGTTCGGTCACGTAAGGCTGCCCGTCGGGCAGCCGTGTGTCTGCGGTCAGGTCCACCTGAGCACCGGCGTCGGACAAAACGAAGTCGACCTCGGGTTGAGCAGACCGCGTATTGACGGCCACCGCAATGCCTCCGGCCATCACAGTGCCCCAGAAAGCCAGCACCCAATCGAGTCCCGCGGGGTACCGGATCGCAACCCGGTCGCCCGGTTTCAGGCCGTCCGCTCGCAGCCCACCGGCAACCCGCGATGCGCCGTCCCATAGCTGTCGGTACGTCAGCCCGCCGGCCCCCAGCTCCACCACGGCTTCGCTGTCCGGCCGGTTGTCCACCTGCTCGGCGAACATGTCCAGCAGCGTGGCCGGCAGTTCGTCGTAGTGCGGGACGCCTTCGGCGTCGCGGGACACGCCCGTGGCCGGGAACGGGTTGTCGTTGCGTGAAATCTCTATCACTTGAGGCATGCCCGCACCTCGCTCCATGGTGTCCTATCGTCATAGCGGTGACGATCGAAGATTCCGCCATCATGCCCGAGGCGTTCTTCACTGTCGACGGCGAGTTCTATCTGCCGAGCGCGATGACGCGGGGACCCTGGGGCTACGGGATGGGCGGTCAGATCGTCGGCGGCCTATTGGGTTGGGGAATTGAGCGATCCGGCATCGACCCCGACTTGCAGCCCGCCCGCCTCACGGTCGACCTGCTGCGGCCGGTGCTACTCGAGCCGGTACAGATTCAGACTTCGGTGCAGCGGGAAGGGCGGCGCATCAAGCTCGTAGACGGTGCGCTGCTGCAAAGCGGCAAGACCGTCGCGCGGGCCAGTGCTCTCTTCCTGCGACGAGGCGAGCATCCCGACGGTGAGGTTTGGTCCGCTTCGGTCGAGATGCCGCCGCTACCAACGGTCTCCGACGGCTTCCCCGCGGACATGCCGTTTTTCATTTGGGGATATGGAAACACCGCGGATGGCAGTCCCGGTATCGCTGCGGGCGAATGGGAGCAGTCGCACTCCCAGAAGTTCGCGTGGACGCGGCTGTTTCGTCCGATGGTGCAAGGCCACCCTCTGACACCGTTCACTCGCCTGTCATTCGTCGGCGATATCACCAGCTCGCTCACCCATTGGGGCACCGGCGGATTGCGCTACATCAACGCCGACTACACCGTCACCGCGAGCCGGCTGCCGGATGGCGAATACATCGGACTCGCAGCCCAAAGCCATTACGGCGCGGCCGGGGTGGCCACCGGCAGCGCGATTTTGTTCGACCGGCACGGCCCGATCGGCACCAGCTCAGCCCTGGGCCTGGCCCAGCCCGCCGAGGCGTTCCAGCCCTCGGATCAGTAAGTCAGTCCATCAACTGCGCGGCGACCGTCGCACCCAGTTCCCAGCAGGATTGAAGCTCCTCCTTATTCGGCTTGCCCGACACCAGCACGTACTCAGCGGCTTTCACCCAACCCAGGCCGGTCGTGATGGCGGTGACGCCGCGCTCGGCGCCCTCGGTGCCTTGGTTGCCGTGCATGTAGAGCCCGAACGGCCGGCCGCGGGTGGAGTCCAGGCAGGGGTAGTAGCAAACGTCGAAAGCGTGCTTGAGGGCGCCGCTCATGTAGCCCAGGTTGGCCGGAGTGCCAAGCAAATAGCCGTCGGCCTCCAGCATGTCGGTCGGCGCGACGGTGAGGGCGGGTCGTCGCACCACCTCCACGCCTTCGATGTCGGGGTCGGTGGCGCCGGCCAGCACGGCCTCGAACATCTCTTGCGTGTGCGGCGACGGCGTGTGGTGGACGATCAGCAGCGTCTTAGCCATCCGCGCCCGGCTTCCTGCTGAATGTGCGACGCCAAATGTTCTGCACCTGCTGGGCCGGAAGAAAGCGGTGCAGCCACGGCAGCGCTCCCACTTGTGGCCCGATCAGATAAGCGAGCTTCAAGCGCTTCGCACAGACAATTTTCGTCCACACGGCCTCGGCGAACACATCCGGCTGCACGAACTTGAAGTTGTCGCCGATCGCGGAGGCGCTGGATCGGAAATGCTGCCGGTACTGGTCACGAAATGGCTCTGGGATCGACGCCCACTGGCGTGCATCGACCTCGGGACCCAATTCGATCATCGGTGTATCGACACCGCCCGGCACGAGTTCGGTGACTTCGATCCCGAACGGCGCCAACTCCATTCGGAGGTGTTGGGTGAACGTTCTAAGAGCCGCTTTTGATGACGGGTAGGCGGAATACATGGGAATTGTGATGTATACCTGCGCCGACGTTGTATTGATAATCCGACCCCTGGATCGGCGCAACAGCGGCGTCATCGCCTGCACCACCTGTACCGGCCCCCAGAAATTGACCTCGAACGCACGCCGGTACTCCGTCATGTTCGCCGCTTCGATCACTCCTTCGCGAGGTGCGTACCCCGCGTTGTTAATCAAGAGGTCGAGCGTGCCACCAGTCTGCTTCCCGACTGTGCTTGCTGCGGCCAGGACCTGATCGGGGTCGGTTACATCGCATGGCACGGCGACGACGTTCGGCTTGCCGAACCAACGAGCTTGGTCGGGGGGGCTGTTGCGATACGTCGCGAAAACCTGCCAACCTTCACGTTGTAGTCGCACGACGAGTGCCTCACCGATTC
Source organism: Mycobacterium sp. NGS41 (assembly GCF_059812725.1). NCBI lineage: Bacteria > Bacillati > Actinomycetota > Actinomycetes > Mycobacteriales > Mycobacteriaceae > Mycobacterium > Mycobacterium sp. NGS41. The sequence goes on along the minus strand of NZ_JCALDF010000016.1, from coordinate 87,289 downwards.
CAGTCGCGGCACCAGTGACGAATGCGGCTTCCATCCAGAGAGCGTAGCCAGTAAGTTGCTGATCGCGATCGACGAGCAACCATCAGTAGTGTCCTAGCCATCCGCGCCCGGGGAACGCCCGTGTAGCTGCAGGGCCGTCTTCATCGCTTCCCGCGCCCGGCGTCGGTCCCCCGCATAGTCGTAGGCCCGGGCCAACCGATACCAGCGGCGCCAGTCGTCGGGATCGTCCTCCACCTCGGTGCGCACGGTGGCGAAAAGCGCGTCGGCCGCGTCTCGCTGGATCCGGCCCGATGGCCGTCGCGGCAGCGCACTGGTGTCGAGTTCCATTCCGTCCTCGGCGATGAGGCGAGCCAGCTTCTGGTGGGCGAATCCGGCCCGCAGCGTGGCGATCATCGCCCACAGCCCGATGGCGGGCAAGATCAGCAACGCCAACCCCAGGCCCATTGCGGCCGCGCGGCCCGAGCCGATCAGCGCGACCGCGATTCGGCCGAGCAGCACGAAGTACACCAGATTTGCCACGCACAAGAACGCGATGAACAACTGGATGCGCACGGCGCGCCCGGCGTCGGTCATCGCGTCATTGCAGGTTGAGCAGCGGCTCGATGCCCACGGTGAGGCCGGGCCGTTCCGCGACGCGCCGCACCGCCAACAGCACGCCGGGCACGAACGACGTGCGGTCCAGGCTGTCGTGGCGGATGGTCAGCGTCTCGCCTGTGGTGCCGAACAGCACTTCCTGGTGGGCGACCAGTCCGGCCAGCCGCACTGAGTGCACGGGGATGCCGTCGACGTCGGCGCCACGAGCGCCGGGCAGGCTGGTGCTGGTGGCATCGGGGTTGGGCGGCAGGCCTTTTCGAGCTTCCGCGATCAATTTGGCGGTGCGCGCGGCGGTTCCCGACGGGGCGTCGGCCTTTTGTGGGTGGTGTAGCTCGATGACCTCGGCGGAGTCGAAGAACGGTGCTGCCTGCTTGGCGAAATGCATGGACAGCACCGCCCCGATCGCGAAGTTCGGCGCGATCAGCACCGATGTTTTCTTGTCGGCGAGCCACTTTTCGACCTGTTCGAGGCGTTCGGCGGTGAACCCGGTGGTGCCCACCACAGCGTGAATCCCGTTGTCTATCAAGAACTCTAGATTACCCATCACAACGTCCGGGTGGGTGAAGTCGATGACCACCTCGGTGTCGCTGTCGGTCAGCAGACTCAGCGGATCCCCGAGATCCACCTCCGCGGAAAGCGTCAGATCCTCCGCGGCCTGCACGGCCGACACCATCGTCGCGCCGACTTTTCCTTTGGCTCCTAGCACCCCTACCCGCATTTCTGCAGCCTACTGCCGTGGTCGGCGGCTTAACTAATGCGCGCTGCGGGAATCTGTGCGGCTGCTGATAGAGCGAGCGATCGTGGTCCACGCTGCTCAGAAGCCTTTTCAATCTGCGCACTAAATTCGGGGGCCGGGCTGGCCTGGGGGCCAACGTGCGCATCGGGATGACCGCTTTGGGCGCGGCCCGCGGTGGAGATGGTGTGGTTTTCGCGGCGTGGATCTGGCACGGTCGAGCACCGTGGCTGGGGGCGGTGGGGGGCCGCGTTGAAGGCTGCGCTGGGATGCGTTTGACGGCCAATTAGGTGGTGCGGCTTGGCAGATGATGACGGCCCGCCCCGGCCGGATCGGCAGCCGAAACTTGTCGTACCCGGCTGCAATGATGACGTTATGTCTGCGACCGCATCGCCTTCCGCGGCGGTGAGCCCTGCCGAGCGTGTTGAGGTGTTGTTCGAGGAGTTGGCGGAGTTGGCCGGTCAGCGCAATGCGATCGATGGGCGCATTGTGCAGATCGCCGCCGAGCTTGATCGAGACCAGCTATGGGGTGTGACCGGTGCGCGGTCGGTGGCGGCGTTGATGACCTGGAAGTTGGGTTCGTCATCGACCAACGCCCACGCGATCGCCACCGTGGCGCGCCGGCTGGAGGAGTTTCCCCGCTGCGCTCAGGGCATGGCCGAAGGCCGACTGTCGCTGGATCAGGTCGGCGTCATCGCGGCCGGGGCAGGCCAGGGATCTGATGCCCACTATGCGCAGTTGGCCGGTCACGCCACGGTGAGCCAGTTGCGCACCGCGGTCAAGCTCGAACCGCGACCCCAACCGGAACCTGATTCCCGGCCAGCACCGCAGGCCTCGATCACCAAGACCACCGACGAGGAAGGCAGCTGCTGGCGGATCAAACTTGGCCACACCGACGCGGCGACGTTCGACGCGGCGCTGGCGTCTCACCTGGATGCGCTGGTGGCCGAGTGGAAGCGCGACCACGACAATGGCGAGCGCGCCTTGGATCATGCGCCGCCGTTGCCGTCCACGGTCGAGGCGTTCATGCGGCTGGTCGAGTCGGGGTGGGACGCCGAGGCGGCCCGCCGGCCACACGGGCAGCACACCACGGTGGTGATGCATCTAGACGTCCAGCAACGGGTCGCGGCGCTGCATCTGGGTCCGTTGCTTTCGGAGTCCGAGCGTCGGTATTTGATGTGTGATGCCACCTGCGAGGTGTGGTTCAAACGGGATGGCGAGGTCATCGGCTCGGGTCGAGCGACGCGGGTGATCAGCCGCCGGCTGCGTCGTGCCCTCGAGCACCGCCACTCCATGTGTGCAGTTGCGGGTTGTGGGGCTACCCGCGGGCTACATGCACATCACATTCGGCATTGGGAAGACGGCGGTGCCACCGAGTTGGCCAACCTCGTATTGGTCTGCCCCTATCACCACCGGCTGCACCATCGCGGCGTCATCACCATCACCGGACCCGCAGACAATCTCACCATCACTGACAGCGCCGGCCGAGAACTCAGCGCAGGATCGCTCGCGCGTGCGCCGAAGCTTCCCCCGCCCGCTGTCCCACCGTGCCCCGGGCCCACCGGCGAGCGCGCCGACTGGTGGTGGTACGAACCCTTCCAGCCCCAACCACCACCAACAATCGTCTAGGTTGGCTACCGCAGCCGGTCATTACCGGCACTCCTATCGAAGCCCAAACGGGTTGAGGCAGAGAGAAATCCGTTCGGGATACCCGCTGTTAACGGAGCTTGATAATCAAGGGCGACACCAAACCCGCGACACCGCCGACCCGCTACCCGACGATCTCCGCCACGCCCTCATCAAGATCTCTGCAAACTTACGCACCAGTTTTGAGCCAATTCGGTTAGCGATACATTCCACCACCCCGAGCGCCTCATCGACGACGAAGCGTGCTGACACTCGCCTACTTCTTGAACCGTCCGGCGAACCCACGCAACGGCAAGTCCGCGCTGGTGATAAGACCCGGGCGCGCCGCGACGACAGACTTGATCGAGTGGAGCGCCGGCATCCCGGTGACCGTCATGCCGATAGACGCGAAGTTGTCCGGATTGGACAGGTCGATGCCGGGCTTCGGAAAAATCATGTGCTTGTTGTAGACGCAAGGGTCGCCCTTGATCTGAGTGATGTAGCAGCCCTTAATGTTCCAGTTGGGATCGGTATGCGGGGTCATCTGCCATTCCAGGTGCGTCTCTACCCGTGCCACCCCGTCAACCATGCCCTGGTACTTGATGTAGTTACCACCCAGCGAGCCCTTGGGCAGCGTGTACCAGCCCAGATCGACGTCCTTGGTGCACGCGCCCAGCTCGTAGCTGAACTTGACCTCGTCGAGTGTCAGGTCGAAGCAGTCGGCCATCATCAGCACGCTGTCGGCGAAGACGCGGGTGTACTTCTCCAGCTTCGACGGGATTTCCGGATCGTCGACCGGCTGTCCGTAGCCGACCTCGATCCACGTCTCCTTTGAGTGGTGGCACGACACGTCGACGGACTCGATGGTGGTGACGTTCTCGATCTCGGCGACATCGGCAGAGCACACCACGCCGAGGATCTGGTTCAGACCGGGGTTCATTCCCGTCCCGTAGAAGCTCGCACCGCCCTTTTCGCAGGCCTCGGCCAGCAGCTGGGTCACCGGCTTGCCCGACGGATGCGGGTGGTTCTTGTCGCGGTGCCAGCCGGTGATCCAGTCCGCCGTGGTGACGATATTGATCCCCGCCTCAAGGACTTTGACGTAAAGATCCTCGTCAGGGAACACGCCGTGAAACGTCAGCACGTCGGGTTTGGCCGCGATGATTTCCTCGACGGTACCGGTGGCCTTGACCCCGTTGGGTTCGATGCCCACCAGCTCACCGACATCGCGTCCGACCTTCTCGGGTGAATAGCAGTGCACACCAATGAGTTCGAGATCGGACTGGGCGGCGATGCGCCTGATCATCTCCGAACCGACGTTGCCCGTCGCCACCTGGTAGACACGAATCGGTCGAGCGGGTGCAGTCATTGAAGTTCAGCCTTTCTGGGATGCCGCATACACTTCGGCGGCGCTGCCACCAACGCCGTCGGGGTAGAACTGCTTGGCCCACTTGCGAATTGCGGTGAACCCTTCATACTCCTCGGCGGCGAGCGCGGGTGGGTCGGAGTACCGCTGGTGCTGCCAGATGTGGACGTCCTGCTCGAATTGCCGGATCACTTCCCCCCCGAATTCCTGCGCCCGTTGCTCAGCTCGCAGCGGATCTTTCGCAGGCTTGCGGCCGATGTAGACCATGAACCGGACATCGGAGGTGGACTCGTCCACCGGGGTGATCGCGGAAATGGTGCGGTTGTCGACCATCCCCCAGCTCTTGGTCACCGCGATGCCCAATCCGCCGTTGATTGCCTCCACGCCGCTGTTGACGTCCTCGATCTTCTGGCCGTCGTCGCCCTCGAAGGTGATGGTGAAGTCGACGTAGGACACCGGTTCGTCGAAGTCGTGGCGGGTGAAAACCGGCACGATCGGCGTGTTGTGCACGTATTTGAAGTGCGCGAAATCCACGCCGTTCTCCAACACGTACTGCGGGTGCAGTTCCAGGCTCTCCCTGTACAACCGCTGCTGGGGGTAGTAGTCGGCCGCGCTGGTGCCGTCGTCGAAACTGGCGAACACGTCCGGCGCGTCGAAGAATGGCTCGCGACCCTGCGCGTCATGCCAGATGTAGACCGACTCGTTGCGCTCGACGACGGGATAGGTGCGGATGCGACGTCCGCGGTTGGGGCGGTCCTGATACGGGATGCAGACGTTGCGGCCCTGCGGATTCCACTGCCAGCCGTGGAACGGGCATTGCAGTACCTCGCCGACGACCTTGCCGCCGTAACCGAGGTGCGCCCCCAGATGCTCGCAGTAGGCGTTCATCACCGTGAGCTGGCCGGACTCAGCGCGCCAGGCGACCATCTCCTGGTCGAAGTACTTCATTTTGTGCACGTCACCGGTGCCGATCTCATCCGACCAGGCGACCTGGAACCATCCGGTCGGTTTCATCGACAACGGCGGCTTAGCCATGCAATCACAGTACCCTCTATGAAAAGGCAAGTCGAGACAATAGGATGAACGACGTGACTGGGCGGGTTGCCGGTGCCGGCGTCGAAGGTCGACGTCCCAACCGGCGTGGCAACGCGACTCGCGAAAGCATGCTCGAGGCCGCGCTGCGATCATTGGCCTCGGGCGAGCCGGGCTCGGTGTCGGCCAACCGCATTGCCAAGGACATCGGCGCCACCTGGGGCGCGGTGCAGTACCAGTTCGGCGACACCGACGGGTTCTGGGCCGCGGTGCTGCACCGTACCGCCGAGCGGCGCGCCGCGACATTCTCGACGCTGTCGACGCCGGTTCAGCCGGACGCACCCCTGCGAGAGCGGGTCGGCGCCATCATCGAAACCCTGTATCGCGGCCTGGCGTCGGCGGATTCACGCGCAATCGAAAACCTGCGCGCCGCACTCCCCCGGGATCCCGCCGAGCTGGAACGCCTCTACCCGCGTACCGCGGCCGAGTTGTTCTCGTGGGGCAAGAGCTGGCTGGAAACCTGTCAGAACGCCTTCGCCGGTCTGGACGTCGACCCGGGCCGGGTGCGCGAGGTGGCCGCGCTGATCCCGGGCGCGATGCGCGGTCTGGTGTCGGAGCGCCAACTGGGCTCTTACGCCGATCTCGACATGGCGCGGCGAGGTCTGACCAACGCTCTGGTCGCGTATCTGGAAGGGTGAAGCACATGGAACCGCTGGTTCTCGACGTGCCGGAAGTTCAAATCAGCAACCTTCGCCAGCGGCTGGGCAATGCCCGTTGGCCCGCCGAGATCGCCGGAGCGGGTTGGGGTTACGGCACTGAGCAGTCGTTCCTGCGCAGTGTGGTCGACCATTGGGTGAACCGCTACGACTGGCGCTGCGTCGAGGCCGAGGTCAATGCGATCGGTTCGTTCGTCACCGAAGCGGCCGGACAGCGCGTGCACTTCCTGCACGCAAGGTCAGATGATCGCGACGCGCTTCCCCTTGTCATCACGCACGGCTGGCCGGGCTCGATCGTCGAATTCCTTGACGCCGTACCGATGCTGCGGCAGCGATTCCATATCGTCCTGATATCGATGCCCGGCTACGGCTTCTCCGGCCCCACTCGCGAGCGAGGCGTCGACGTCGCCCGTATCGCCGCGGCAGTGACCGACGTGATGGCCCAGCTCGGCTATGAACGGTACATCGCTCAAGGCGGTGATTGGGGCGCACTCGTGACGCGGCATCTTGGCGAGCACTACACGCCCAATGTGGCCGCCATCCACACCAACATGTTGTTCGCGCCACCCGATCAGAACAACCCCGATGTGCTGGCGAGCGTCTCCGAGTCGGAACTCGCCGCCATCGCGTCCAGCGCGGAACGCATCACCGACGGCGCCGCATACATGGAACTACAGTCGACGCGCCCGCATTCACTCGGTTTCGGCCTGGACGACTCGCCGCTCGGCCTGGCCGGCTGGATACTCGAAAAGTTTCACGCCTGGTGCGACATCAGGGACGGCATGCCCATCTCCACCGATCGCCTCATCGATAACCTGATGTTCTATTGGCTCACGGGTACAGCCACCTCGTCGGCACGTCTGTACTGCGAATCCAAACGCGCCGGCACCGGCCCGCTCAGCGAATGGACCGGTCGGGTCGATGTGCCCACCGGATACACGGTGTACCCCTATGAGATGCTGCAAACCCCACGCGCCTGGGCGGCGGCGCGGTACAACCTGGTGCACTACGTGATTCAGGACCGTGGTGGGCACTTCGCGGCTTTCGAACAGCCCGATACCTTCGCCGCGGATCTGGCGAACTTTGCTGACCTGCTGATAGAACAGCATGCCTTTTAGGCGGCTCAGGCCTCGATGACGATCCGATCGTCCTTCGCCCGCGACACACACACCAGCATTTCGTCGTCAGCCACGGCGCCGCGGCCGCGGTGATCGACCTGTCCGGCAAGCACTTTGACCTTGCAGGTTCCGCAGAAGCCCTGCTGGCATGAGTAAGCGGTAGTCGGGTCCCGATCAAGCATGACGTCGAGTGCGGAACGATTGGCCGGAACGCTGAGCACGCATTTCGACCGGGCAAGTTCCAGCTCGAAAGGAACTCCGTCGACGATCGGCGGCGGGCTGAACCGCTCGTAATGCAGTGGCGCATCGGCGTGTTCGTCACGGGCCACCCGAACCGCTTCCAGCATGGCGCTCGGCCCGCACACATAGACCGCCGTCGTCGGCCCGGCAGCGGCCAGCAAGTCATCGACATCGGCCATACAGCCGTGCTCGTCGTCCGCCCACACGGTGACCCGGTCCGGCGCCACCGACACCACCTCGTCCAGGAACGGCATGTACTCCCGGCTACGGCCGGCATAGATTGCGCGCCAACTGATTCCGCGTTGCTGGGCCACCCGGATCATCGGCAGGACAGGAGTCACGCCAATGCCGCCGATCACGAACAGCACGTCGCGCTCCGTCGCGCCGAGGTAGAACGCATTACGGGGACCTTCGAATACCAGAGTGTCGCCCAGCTGGTATGCATCGTGCATCTCTATCGAACCGCCGCCGCCGTCGGCGATCCGGCGGACCGCGATGCGGTAGTCGGTGCGCCGCCCGGGTGGACCGCACAGCGAGTACTGGCGGCGCCGGCCCGAACGAAGCTGGACGTCGATGTGTCCGCCGGGCGTCCAGGACGGAAGCAACCCGCCGTCGGGGTCGGCCAAGGTCAACGCGACCACGTCGGGTGCGACGAGTTCGCGTTTGGTGACCACCGCAAACTGCGTCCGCTGTACCGGAGCCACCCGCGCCGGTGACCACCACGAAGCAGCGGCAAATCCTCCGAACAATGTGCGCACGCCCCACAGCACCGTGCCGAAGCGGTCCCGCTCGCGACGGCCGTAGAGGTCGGCGGGTCTGGAGGACCAAATGCTCTCCGGCACGGCCTGAATCCTTACTTCTGCCGGATGTCGAAGCGCGCGAACAGCCGAAGCGCCGACGGGCTGATGCGGCGCATCGCGTAGCCCAGGCGCGACTCCGCGGCGACGGGCAGCACCGCCGGCCCGGTCCTGACCGCCTTGACGATCGCCCTGGCAGTGGCTTCCGGAGTGAAGTTGCGGCGCCGGTATGCCGCATCCGCCTGCTTGCGGGCACGCTCCTGCTGTTCTGCCGTCATGCCCGCGTAGACGGTGCTTTTGGCGATGTTGGTGTTGACGAAGCCGGGGCACACGGCCGTCACTGTGATGCCCTCGTCGACGAGGTCGGCGCGCAAAGCCTCGCTGAATGCCAGTACCGCCGCCTTCGTCGTGCTGTAGGCGACCATGGATTTCGACGGCATGTAGGCGGCGGCCGACGCGATGTTGATGATCGTCCCACCTTCCCCGCGTTCGACCATCTGCGCGGCGAACGCCCTACTGCCGGCGATGACGCCGCGGACATTGACGCCCATGATGGTGTCCCAATGCGCCGACGTCGTCTCCAGGAATCGGCCGGCCATCCCGATGCCGGCGTTGTTCACCAGGACCTCGACCACGCCGTGTTCGCTGAGCACTTGTGCGGCAAGGTCGTTCATCGCGGTTTCGTCGCTGACGTCGGCCTGGTACACCGCCGCCTCGGTGCCCGCCGCCCGGACCGCGTCGGCGCTTTCTTTGGCTGCGACCGCGTCGAGATCCACGATCACCACCTTGCGCGCGCCCTGACGGGCCAATTCCACCGCAGTGGCCCGGCCGATGCCCGCGCCCGCCCCGGTGACCAGTGCAAGTTTGCCGCGCACATCACGCGGGCCGCCGCGCACCTCCGATGCGCCTGCTGCCGCGCCGCGGGCGGTGCGGTCGACCCATTCGGCGGTCAGCCGAGCGATGACGTCGGGACGCGACGTCACCACCCAATGTCCGCCTTCGATCGGAACGACCCTGCTGCCCTCCGGAATTGCGCCGGTGAACCGCTGCAGCGCGGGTGTGACGAAGACGTCCTTGCGCGGCACCAGCACCTGGACGGGGACGGTGGTCCGCGGCAGCTGCGACCCGGGCGACACCATCGGCGCGGGCATGTTTTCCCGATACATGCCGAGCCCGTTGACGTAGTCGCCGATCGAGCGGGGCGGTGCGTGGCGTCGACTGCGGGCGCTGGACCGGCCGATACGTTCAAGACCGCCAAGGACTTTCACGCCCAACCCGGAGCGAAACGCTGCCTCCGGTAGCCCCGGACAGAGAAAGAAGCCGATATACCCCGACCCCACAAGCTGTTTGGCGACGTCAGCCACGGCCCGGGGAGAGCGCGCCGATCGCAGGAACCTGCCCGCGTAGCGCAGGTGCGGACCCGAGATCGAGGTGAACGACGCGACCTTGTCCATCACCGAGTCGTCGGTGATCGCCGCCCAAGTGGCAATCGAGCCCCAGTCGTGGGCCAGCAAGTGCACCTTGCCGACGCCCAGGCTGTCGATCACGGTGCCGGTATCGGACACCAGCTGCTCGAAGCGGTATCCGGAACGGGCTGCCGGACAAGATGATTCGCCCGCACCGCGCACGTCGTAAGCGACGAAGTTATAGCGCTGCACGAGCTCTTCGGCGACCCCGCCCCACACATGGTGATTGTCGGGCCAGCCGTGAATGGCGAGAATGGTCGGACGCTGCGGGTCGATCTCGGCGTACCGGTGTACGGCCAGACTGACCCCGTCCGAGGCGGTGACGGCAGAAGAAGTGACCGCCATGGATCAGTGCGTTGCCCGAGCGGCGGGTGAAATGGCCAGATAGTCGACGGCCAGGTCAAGGCCGCCCAGCTGGGACGGGTGAAAGCGCGGCTTGTAGTAGTCGCTGACGACGCGCGCCAGTCGCAGCGGTCCGGGCACCAAGCCGCGGCGCGCCGCCCTGACGTAGTCGCGCCAGCGCGGTTTGGTCCCCGGCGCCAGTAGCGGATCCACCGAGTACATGAACCGCACGCCGCGAATCCACAACAGCAACATCACCGGCGTGACCGCCAGCTGGGCACGCACCTGCCGCCAGTACCCGGCCCGCAGATGCTTCATGGTGTCGAAAGCGACGGCTTTGTGCTCGACCTCTTCGGCACCGTGCCACCGCAGCATGTCCAGCATCACCGGGTCGGCGCCGGCGGCGTCGAGCTCGGGGGAATCGAGGATCCACTCGCCCAGAACGGCGGTGTAGTGCTCGATGGCAGCGATAAACGAAACCTGCTCCAGCAGCCAACTGTGCTGTCGCCGCACGCTGCGCCGAGGTTTCTCGCCCAGTAACCGTTCGAATAGCCACCTGACCTGGCCGGTGAAGGGTGTCAGGTCGACGCCCTGGGCCGCGAAGTGGGCAAGCACGCCGGAGTGGGCCTGGGAATGCATTGCCTCCTGACCGATGAACCCCTGCATGTCCAGCCTCAGCTGGTCATCCTTGATCAGCGGCAGGGCCTTCTTGAATACGTCGACAAAAAATTCCTCGCCCGCGGGCAGCAGCAGATGCAGGACGTTGAGGACGTGGGTGGCCATCGGTTCGTCGGGCACATAGTGAAACGGCAGCTTGGTCCAGTCGAACTCGACATCGCGCGCCTCGAGGACCAGACGCTCGTGATCAAGCGACGCATCGTGCGGACCGACTGCCTGGTCGTCGACGGTGACTTCATCGGTAATCATGCTGGCCCCCTCAAATTTGTCAGTATAAGAGCGGCGTCACGCCTCACTGAAGCTGCGCAGGTCATAGTGGTCGGGATCGGGATTTTCCAGCATCGCGCGATGTTTGCCCGGCGTGAAGGGCCAGACCTCGGGCAGTCCATCCTTGCCCAGGTACCAGCTGTCCCAGCCGGTCGTCCACACGGTATTCGGCATCGCATCCCGCAGCTCCGCGTTGTATGTCTCGGTCGCCGCCGGAGTCGGCTCGACGGTGTCGAATTCGCTATGGCGCCAACGTTTTATCCACTGCACTATGTGGTCGGCCTGCGACTCGGCAACCGTCGTCAGCGATAGATTCCCTACCGGGCTGTGCGGCCCCAGCATCATGAAGAAGTTGGGAAAACCCGGTATCGCAACGGTTTGGTGGGCGTGCGGGCCGTCGCGCCACACCTCGTCGGCCGCGATTCCGTCTCGCCCGGTCAGCTGCAAAGGCCGAAAGAAGCCGTGAGTGTCGAATCCGGTGGCCAGCACGATGACGTCCACCTCGTGCAGGACGCCGTCGTCGGTGACGATGCCCCGGTGCTCCACATGGTCGATGCCGGCGGTGACCAGCTCGACTTCGTCGCGCTGGACCGCATCGTAGAAGCCGGCCGACATCACCAGCCGCTTGCACATCGGCTGGTATCCACGTCGTCAGCCTTCTCGTAGACGGTGACATTGGTAATGCCGCTGCGCAGCAACGCGATAGCGACACACAAGCCGGACATGCCCGCTCCGACAATGGCGACCGCGGGATCATGTGTGGCCGGTTGGCTATCCTGCTTCCGCACGTTGTTTGAGCCGCTGCAGGGTGAGCCGGATGTGCTCGGCATTGGCGGCCGCGCGATCGGTTACACCGGTGCTTTTGCCGGCGAGCTTGCGGAACCAGCCGGGCCGACGGTCCCAGGTGCTCTCGGTGACGCGGCAGCCGCCCTCGGCCGCGGCTTCAATGTCATACCGCCACCGGGCGATCGGCAAGACGGCGTAGCGCACATCGAAAGCGAAGATCCGGCCCGGCTCGGCGTCGGTCACCGTGCACTTCGTCGTCCAGCGCTTGTCGCCGTTTTGGTTGTGTCCGACGAACACCGCGCCGGTGCACACGGCATCACCCTTGCGCAACTCCATGGCCACCGCCTCCTCGGCCAGCGAAGCCAGTGTCGGCAGGTCGGTGATGAGCCGGTATACCTCGTCGGGGCTGCGGTCGATCTGTACTGTCGCCGAAGCGGAAGGCTCGCTCATGCGGTGATCATAAGCTCTGGCCCGATGGTGGCGACCCGCCGCGCCCGGCTACGCCGCGCTTGCGATCGCCACGAGCCCTAAACAGGCGAAGCACCGCGCAGATGCTCGAAGATCAGCGACGTCTGGGTGCCCGCGACGTCGGCGTCGGCGTTGAGGTTCTCCACCACGAACGAGCGCAGGTCCTCGGTGTCGCGGGCGGCGACGTGCAAGATGAAATCGTCGGCGCCGGCCAGAAAATAGACATCCATGACCTGCCGCCTGCGGCGGATCTGCTGAATGAAGCTGCGGATCTTGCCGCGGGCATTGGACTGCAGGTTGACCGAGATCATTGCCCGCAGCGGCAAGCCCACTGCGACCGGGTCGATGTCGGTGTAAAACCCACGGATGACGCCCAGGTCGACCAAGCGCCCCACCCGGCCATGGCACGTCGACGGAGCGATGCCCACCGCCTCGGCGAGCGCGTTGTTGGTGATCCTGGCATCGCCGTGCAGCACGCTCAGGATGTTGCGGTCCACTGCGTCAAGATCAGCTGGCCGAACATCCTTCGGCGAGTCATCCAACTGACTCGCAAATACCGCTGACTCATCAGACATAAAGCGATTCTATAGAATTATCATCAGCATAATTGCTGACTCTCCGAACTTTCTTCACAATTGAGCTATGCGCACCGGCGTTCTGACCGAGACGAAACACAACGAGTTCCGGGTCGCCATCACTCCTGCCGGCGTCGCCGAACTGACGCATCGCGGCCACGAGGTCCTCGTCGAGGCCGGCGCCGGGGATGGCTCGGCGATCTCCGACGCGGACTTCAAGGCGGCGGGCGCCCAGTTGGTCACCACCGCCGAAGAAGTCTGGGCCGGGGCCGACCTGCTGCTCAAGGTCAAGGAACCGATACCGGCCGAGTACGCCCTGCTGCGCCGCGACCAGACCTTGTTCACGTTTTTGCACCTGGCCGCCTCGCGCGCCTGCACCGACGCGTTACTGGCCTCCGGGACAACATCAATCGCATACGAGACCGTGCAGACCGCCGACGGCGCGCTTCCTCTGCTGGCCCCGATGAGCGAAGTCGCCGGACGGCTCTCCGCCCAAGTCGGGGCGTACCAACTGATGCGGACTCACGGCGGCCCCCCTTCCCGGCGGGGCCTGCTGATGGGCGGGGTGCCTGGCGTCGAACCGGCCGCGGTCGTCGTGATCGGAGGCGGTAATGCGGGCTACAACGCCGCCCGGATCGCCGGTGGCATGGGCGCGGAAGTCACGGTGTTCGACGTCAACCTCGACCGGCTTCGGGAACTAGACAGCAAGTACGGACGTTTCGGCACCCGCTACTCGTCGGCCTACGAGCTCGAGGACGCCGTCAAACGCGCCGACCTGGTGATCGGGGCGGTTCTGGTGCCGGGCGGTAAAGCGCCCACGCTGGTCTCGAATTCGCTCGTCGCACACATGAAGCCAGGAGCGGTACTGGTCGACATCGCCATCGATCAGGGCGGCTGCTTCGAAGACTCGCGGCCGACCACCCACGATGACCCGACGTTCCCCGTGCACGAGACGCTGTTCTACTGCGTGGCCAACATGCCCAGCGCGGTGCCCAGGACGTCGACTTTCGCGCTGACCAACGCGACGATGCCCTACGTGCTCAGGCTGGCCGACGACGGCTGGCGAGCCGCGTGTCGTTCGGATCCCGCCCTGGCGAAAGGCCTTTCGACCCACGACGGCTCGCTGCTGTCCGAACGAGTGGCTACCGATCTGGGTTTGGGGTTCACCGAACCGGCCGGCATCCTGACCTGACTGCGCCTAATCGTTCGGTGCGAGACTCGCGACGATCTCGGCCGCCGGCCCCGAGCACGCCTGCCGGAACGCCGTACCCGCCCACAGGTTGATCCCGTTCGGGTCATCCACCTCGACCGCGGCCGCCCGTATCGGCGCCGTCATCTGGTTGACCTCGGGATAGCCCAGCGGTGCCACGTTGTCGAGCAGGCGGGTGAACTCATTCTCCAGTGCACGCGCATATCGACCTGAGAATGCCCTGGTGACAACGGTATTGGTGAATTGCGGATGCTTCATGGCAGCGCGGTGGGTGGGGTTGGTGCCGGCTTCGTCGGCTAGCAGCAGCGCGGTGCCGACCTGTGCGGCCACCGCTCCCCTGCGCAGGACGCCGGCGACGTCGTCGGCGGTGCCCAGGCCACCGGCCGCGACGAGCGGAATATCGCGATGGGCGTTGCCGATCTGGTCGATCAGCTGGTGCAGCGACTCGCGACCGGGCTCCATGTCCGGCGCGAACGTGCCGCGGTGACCGCCGGCATCCGGCCCCTGGACCACCAGGCTGTCGGCGCCGGCGGCGATGGCGACGCCGGCCTCGTACGCCGACGTCACCGTGACCATCACCAGAATTCCCAGCGCGCTCAACCGCCGAACGACATCAGGCGGTGGTACGCCGAAGGTGAAAGAAACCAGTTCCGGGTGTAGATCGGCCACCACCTCGAGCTTTCGTTCCCAGTCGTCGTCGTCACCGGATTCGGGCCGGCCGACCTCCACGTGGTAGTGCTCGGCGACTTCTTCGAGCTCCTCCGCGTAGTACTCCAGCTGCACCATGTCGGCGACACTGGGTTGGGGCACAAGCAGATTCACGCCCAGTGGACCGGTGGTGGCAGCACGCGCGGCGGCGATGTCGTCGGCGAACTGCTCGGCACTCAGGTATCCGGCGGGGACAAAGCCGAGCCCGCCGGCGTTCGACACCGCCGCCGCCAGCGCCGGACCGCCGGGGCCACCGGCCATCGGCGCACCCACGATGGGCACCGCGATGTCCCAGAAGCCGAAGATCATCGAGCTAATTTACCATCGCCCGAAGTTGTTGCGGCAGTGATCGTTTGGAACCATACGGACCGAGCACGGCCGCGCCGTAGCGGTTGCCCGCCAGCAGCCGTCGGGCCACCGCGTTGACCTGATCGACGGTGACCGCGTCGATCTGCTGCAACGTGTGTTCGATGCTGCGGTGCTTGCCGTAGTTCAGTTCGCTGCGGCCGATGCGGCTCATCCGGGAGCTGGAATCCTCCAGACCAAGCACCAGCCCGCCGCGCAGCGAACCCTTGGCGATCCGGCATTCGGCCTCGGTAATGCCGTCGCGCGCCACCGATTCGAGCACTTCACTGGTCACCCGCATGACCTCGGCGAACCGCTCGGGCAGACAGGCGGCGTACACGGACAGCGCGCCGGTGTCGGCGAACATGTCCAGCGCGGAGTACACCGAGTAGGCCAATCCGCGCGATTCACGGACCTCTTGGAACAGCCGGGAGCTCAGGCCGCCGCCCAACGCGGTGTGCAGCACCGACAGCGCCCAGCGGTGCTCCCAGCCGCGCCCTGGCGTACGCACCCCCAGCGACACGTGGGTCTGCTCGGCGTCCCGTTTGCCCAGCGCCAACTGAGGACCGCCGTTCACCCGCCCGGCGCCCTTGCGCGGCGCAACGGGATGCCGCCCGCGCACCAAACGCGGCCCGAAATGCTCACGCACCAGCGCGACCACCTCGTCGTGGTCGACATTGCCGGCCACCGCGACGACCATCCGCTCCGGTGTGTAGCGACGCAGGTGGAACGAGTTCAGCTGGGTCCGCGTCATGGCCGAGACG
The DNA here is from genome assembly GCF_059812725.1 of Mycobacterium sp. NGS41. NCBI lineage: Bacteria > Bacillati > Actinomycetota > Actinomycetes > Mycobacteriales > Mycobacteriaceae > Mycobacterium > Mycobacterium sp. NGS41. Next base: position 71,461 of record NZ_JCALDF010000016.1, on the reverse strand, counting down.
GATTGCGCGGTGCCGATCACCGGGCGGCCCACCGGGTGGTCACCGAAGAGCGCCGTCAGGAACATGTCCGCCAAGGCGTCCTCCGGGTCGTCGTCGCGCATCGCGATTTCCTCGAGGACGACGGCGCGTTCCAGCTCGACATCCTCAACCGCGCAGCGACCATTGAGCACCACATCGGCGACCAGGTCGACCGCCAGCGCCAAGTCGCTGTCGAGCACATGGGCGTAGTAGCAGGTGTGTTCTTTGGCGGTAAACGCGTTCAGCTCCCCGCCGACGGCGTCCATGGCCCGGGCGATATCCGCGGCCGTGCGCGTCGGCGTCGACTTGAACAGCAGGTGCTCGAGGAAATGCGCGGCGCCGGCAACGGTGGCGCCCTCGTCGCGCGAACCGACCGCGACCCAAACCCCGACGGACGCGGAGCGGACCGCGGGCAGGTGTTCGGTGACCACCCGCAGGCCGCCGGGCAGAGTGGTTCGGCGCGGTGTGCCTGCCGTCACCGGGTCAGTGGCTCGCCTGCCCGGATCAACTAGCGGCATCGGTCGGCGCGGTCCCCGAACCGGCAGGAGCTACGGGATTCTCAGCAGGCGCTGCAGCGTCTGCTGTGTCTTCCTCGGCCACCAGCACCAGCGAGATCTTGCCGCGCTTGTCGATGTCGGCGATCTCCACGCGCAGCTTGTCGCCAACGTTGACGACGTCCTCCACCTTCGCGATGCGCTTGCCCTTGCCCAGCTTGGAGATGTGCACCAGACCGTCACGGCCGGGCAGCAGCGACACGAACGCACCGAAATCGGTTGTCTTGACCACAGTTCCGAGGAACCGTTCGCCGACCGTTGGCAGCTGCGGGTTCGCAATGGCGTTGATCTTGTCGATCGCAGCCTGTGCCGACGGGCCGTCGGTGGCGCCGACGAACACCGTGCCGTCGTCTTCGATCGAGATCTGCGCGCCGGTCTCCTCGGTGATGGCGTTGATGACCTTGCCCTTGGGCCCGATCACCTCGCCGATCTTGTCCACCGGGACCTTGATGGTGGTAACCCGCGGAGCATACGGGCTCATCTCGTCCGGCTTGTCGATGGCTTCGGCCATGACCTCGAGTATCGTCAGCCGCGCATCCTTGGCCTGGGCGAGAGCACCCGCCAGGACCTTCGACGGGATCCCGTCGAGCTTGGTGTCGAGCTGCAGCGCGGTGACGAAGTCCTTGGTGCCGGCGCACTTGAAGTCCATGTCGCCGAATGCGTCTTCGGCGCCCAGGATGTCGGTCAGGGTGACAAAGCGCCTTTCGGTGCCCCCGTCGGTCTCGACGTCATCGGACACCAGGCCCATGGCGATGCCCGCGACCGGAGCCTTCAGCGGAACCCCGGCGTTGAGCAGCGCCAGCGTGGACGCGCATACCGATCCCATCGACGTCGAGCCGTTGGAGCCCAGGGCTTCCGACACCTGACGGATGGCGTACGGGAACTCCTCGACGCTGGGCAGCACCGGCACCAGCGCCCGCTCGGCCAGTGCCCCGTGCCCGATCTCGCGCCGCTTGGGTGAACCGACCCGGCCCGTCTCACCGGTGGAGAACGGCGGGAAGTTGTAATGGTGCATGTACCGCTTGGACGTCTCGGGCCCGAGCGAGTCGATCTGCTGGGCCATCTTGACCATGTCGAGCGTGGTCACACCGAGGATCTGGGTTTCCCCGCGCTCGAACAGCGCGCTGCCGTGTGCCCGCGGCACCACGGCGACCTCGGCCGACAACGCACGGATGTCGGTGATGCCGCGGCCGTCGATGCGGAAATGATCGGTGAGGATGCGCTGCCGAACCAGCTTCTTGGTCAAGGAGCGGAATGCGGCGCTGACCTCTTTTTCCCGATCCTCGTAGGTGTCGGCAAGCCGCTCGAGAACCTGGGCCTTGATCTCTTCGGTGCGCTGGTCGCGTTCGGCCTTGGCGCCGATGGTCAGCGCGGCGGACAGCTCGTCGGTGGCCACCGAGGCCACCGAGTAGTACACGTCTTCGCCGTACGGCGGGAAGACGGGGTATTCGCCGGTTGGTTTGGCGGCTGCATCGGCGAGCTCCTGCTGCGCGGTACACAGCGCGGCGATGAACGGCTTGGCCGCCTCCAGGCCCTCGGCCACAACGGTTTCCGTCGGCGCCTGGGCGCCGCCTTCGACGAGCTCGATGACCTTTTCGGTGGCTTCGGCCTCGACCATCATGATGGCCACATCTTTTTTGCCGTCGGCTTCACCGACGACGCGGCCGGCGACGACCATGTCGAACACCGCCCGCTCGAGTTGCTCGACGGTCGGGAAGGCCACCCAGGTGCCGTCGATGAGCGCCACCCGGACACCCCCGATGGGGCCGGAGAACGGCAGCCCGCCCAGTTGGGTGGAGGCCGACGCGGCGTTGATCGCCAGCACGTCGTACAGGTCGTTGGGATCCAGGCTGAAAATCGTCACCACGACCTGGATCTCGTTGCGCAGGCCGTCGACGAACGACGGGCGCAGCGGCCGGTCGATGAGCCGGCAGGTCAGGATCGCGTCGGTGGACGGCCTGCCCTCACGACGGAAGAACGAGCCGGGGATGCGGCCGGCGGCGTACATCCGCTCCTCGACATCGACCGTCAGCGGGAAGAAGTCGAAGTGTTCCTTGGGGTTCTTGCTGGCGGTGGTCGCCGACAGCAGCATGTTCTCGTCGTCCAGGTAGGCGACCACAGCGCCGGCGGCCTGCAGGGCCAACCGGCCGGTTTCGAAACGGATGGTGCGGGTGCCGAAGCTCCCGTTGTCGATGGTGGCGGTCGCCTCGAACACGCCCTCTTCAATTACAGCTACAGACATGGGTGTCCGTATGGCCTCTCTGGTTCATTCAGCTTTTTCGCGTCATCACGCGCAACCGGCCCGCGCGGGCCGCAGAGCCCGGGCTTGCCGGAGAGCAAAGAGTCTGAATACGGCTACGGCCATCGATCGAAGCGGCCGACCTGCCCCGGATCCGGGGAAGCCCGGCAGCCACTACCGAAGACCGCCCGATGCAGACTGGGCTGCTCCCTTCACATGCACAGTGACACGCTGGAACGGGACACGCGGACCTGCGTGAACCGCACCGTTTGCTGGGCCGGAGCGGCCCAGAACGCTCCCACTCTACACGGGCTAACCCGCAGGTCTAAGGGAGCTCAGGATTCGCCGGGCGCGGCCGGCGCAGGCTCAGCGACGCAGACCCAGCCGCTCGACGAGTGAGCGGTACCGCGCCACATCGATCTGAGACACGTACTTGAGCAGCCGGCGCCGCCGTCCCACCAGAAGCAGGAGCCCCCGCCGTGAGTGGTGGTCGTGCTTGTGCACCTTGAGGTGCTCGGTCAGGTCGGCGATCCGCTTGGTCAACAGCGCGACCTGCGCCTCCGGGGATCCGGTGTCGGTGTCATGCAGGCCGTAAGTGCCCAGGATTTCTTTCTTCTGCTCGGCTGTAAGCGCCACGAAAATATCTCCATCAATTGGTCCGCGATCAGGGATTCAGGGCGCGGCCACCGCGAACCGCAGCACGCGCCGTTGTCGTCCGGCAGTTTAGCAGCGCAACCCGTAGCGAAGTTAACCCGCAGACAGCAGGGCGCGCGTCCGCTCGGTGTCCTTGGCAACCTCGGCGACGAGATCGTCCACCGAATCGAACTTGTGCTGCCCGCGGATGCGCGCGGCGAAGTCCAGCGCCACGTGCTGGCCGTACAGGTCGGCGTCGGTGTCCAGGACGAACGCCTCGACGGTGCGGGTGCGTCCGGAGAAGGTCGGATTGGTGCCGACCGAAACGGCGGCCTGATAACGCTCACCCGGGACGACGGTCCCCGTCGCCAGCCCGTCCGGGAGGACGGTGAACCATCCCGCATACACGCCGTCGGCCGGGATGGCCGAGTACATCGGCGGCGCCACGTTTGCGGTCGGAAAGCCCAGCTGGGCGCCCCGCCCATGCCCGCGGACCACCACACCCTCGACGCGGTGCGGGCGACCCAGCGCCTCGGTCGCGGCCATCACGTCGCCGGCATCCACGCAGGACCGGATATAGGTGGACGAGAACGTCACGGTCTCGTTGCTGTGATGTTCGGACAGCAGCGACATCGACTCCACCGCGAACCCGAACCGCTCGCCGGCCTTGCGCAGGGTGTTGACGTTGCCGCCCGCCTTCTTGCCGAAGGTGAAGTTCTCGCCGACCACGACCTCGACCACATGCAGATGCTCGACCAGCAGCTCGTGGACGTAGCGCTCGGGGGTGAGCTTCATGAAATCGGTGGTGAACGGCATCACCAGGAACACATCGATACCCAGCTCTTCCACCAACTCGGCGCGCCGCGTCAGCGTCGTCAGCTGCGCCGGATGGCTACCGGGATAGACCACTTCCATCGGGTGCGGGTCGAACGTCATCAAGACAGTCGGCACGTTGCGGGCCCGGCCGGCCTTGACCGCGTGCGCGATCAGTTCGGCGTGGCCGCGATGTACCCCGTCGAACACCCCGATGGTGAGCACGCATCTGCCCCAGTCCGTGGGGATCCCGTCCTGGCCGCGCCACCGCTGCACGACCGCAAGCCTACGGGTCCACGCTGAATGCGGCGTGCGGGATCGGCAGGTCGTTGGCCCTAGACTCTCTTGGTGTGAGGGCTGACGAAGAGCCTGGCGGCCTTACCGCGGTTGCCCAGGACTATTTGAAGGTCATCTGGACTGCGCAGGAGTGGTCCCCAGCAGGGGCCCCGCACAAGGTCAGCACCAAGATGCTGGCCGAGAAGATCGGGGTGTCCGCCAGCACGGCCTCGGAGTCGATCCGCAAACTCGCCGAGCAGGGCCTGGTCGACCACGAGAAGTACGGCGCGGTGACCTTGACCGAAGCGGGGCGGCGGGCGGCGCTGGCGATGGTGCGCCGGCACCGGCTGCTGGAGACCTTCCTGGTCCACGAGCTCGGCTACGGCTGGGACGAGGTGCACGACGAGGCCGAGGTGCTCGAGCACGCGGTGTCCGACCGCCTGATGGCCCGCATCGACGCCAAGCTCGGGTTCCCGAGGCGCGACCCGCACGGCGATCCCATTCCCGCCACGGACGGGCAGGTACCGACGCCGCCGGCGCGCCAGCTGTGGGCCTGCGACGACGGAGACACCGGGACGGTGGCCCGCATCTCTGATGCCGACCCGGAGATGCTGCGCTATTTCGCCAGCGTCGGGATCAGTTTGGACTCGCAGTTCCGGGTCCTGACCCGCCGCGAGTTCGCCGGCATGATCTCGGTGGCGATCGAGTCGGCCGACGGTGCTCAGACCACCGTCGAGTTGGGGAGCCCGGCCGCCCGCGCCATCTGGGTGGTTGCCTAGCGGTTAACACCCCGCCAGCAGCAGTCGCTCGAGTGGTGGCCAGGCGCGGTTGCGACGAGTGCTGGCGCGGTCAGCGTGCCGGCGAGATAGTCGTCGAGCAGGCGGCCAACTGTTTCCCGTGCACAAGCCCGGTTGGTACCGATCACTCCCTTTGGCCCGCGCTTGATCCATCCCGCGGTGTAGACCCGCGGCACCACCCGCCCTGCTGTGTTTGGAATCGTGCAGGTCGTCGGGTCAAACGGCACATCGTCGATTGGGCGGCCCGCAAACCCTATGGCGCTCACTACCAGCCCCGCCTCGATGACCTCGCCGCCGGCGATGCGCACCCCCTGCACACGCCCGTCACCGATGATCTCGGCCGACGGGGCATGGAATCGGAACCTGACGCGGTCCGCGCGGGGAACCGCCTGCAGCCCAAGCATTTCCGGCGTGCTGAAGCTGGCGTCCTCGCGGCCGCGTCGACCGAGGACGACGACTTCTTCGATCGCGCTTCGCCGCAGCGCTTCCACCGCATCCGGCGCCATATCGGTGCGGGCGAGTGCGCCGGGTTCGCTGATCAGGATGCGCGCGACGTCCAAGGCGACGTTGCCGTTGCCGATCACAACCGCACGCCGATGCGAGAGGTCGGGGCGAAGGTTGCGGTGGTCGGGGTGGCCGTTGTACCACCCGGCGAATACACCAGCGGGCAGCGAACCCGGCAGGTCTTCGCCGGGGATCCCCAGGCGGCGGTCATGGAACGCGCCGCCGGCGTAGATGACCGCATGGTGGCCGGCCAGAAGTTGGTCGTGGTCGATGTCGACACCAGCCTCGACGCCCAGATGCAGCCGGAACCGGCGTTGTTTCTCGGCGTTCCACCGGAATTGGCGTATCACCTCACGAGTCTCCGGGTGATCGGGCGCGACGCCGAAGCGGATGAGCCCGCCGGGTACCGGCAGCCGCTCGTACATGTCCACCTCGACACCGGGCTGCACCAAGAGCTCTTTGGCGCAGTAGTAGCCCGCCGCACCAGATCCGACGATGGCCACCCGCAGCGGGGCTCCACTACCGACCACAACTCGAAACGGCCGGCGGCGCTGGAAGGTTGGCGCGATCGGGTGGTCGGCGTAGTAGGCGGCGTTGAGTTGCCGATAGGGCTGCATCTCTGGGGTGAGCTTGCTGTCCGCGACAACGGCATCGACCGGGCACGCATCGGCGCAGGCGCCGCAGTCGATGCAGGTTTTAGGGTCGATATGCAGCTGCTCGGTGGAACCGAATCCCGGTTCGTCAGGCGTCGGGTGGATGCACCCTACCGGACACACGGCCACACAAGATGCGTCGTTACAACAGCTTTGGGTGATGACGTAAGTCATCAGCGGCGCTCCTCCAGCAGCCTCAACTCGGCCTCCAGCGGATGCGGATACGGACATTTGCCTTGGCCGCTTATGTGCGAGCCGCCCCACGGGTCGGCGTCGAGCAACAGCGCGTCCACGGGCTCGTTGCCGTCGATCTGCAGCCGCACCCGCTGGTTGATGGACCGGTGCAGCGTTCGGACTTCATCTGAAGGCGCAAGGCGGCCTGCCCACCGTACGGTGTTGTCCAGCGGCTCGTATCTGCCGATCAGGTGGACCTGCACCCGAACTTCCACGTTGCCGCTCGCGATGAGAGTCGCCGGACCGCGGTAGTCACCGCTCTGGTCATCGGCGGACCCGTCAGAATCCAGGGCGGTGCGGTCCGGGCGCATGCGACGCCGATACGACAGATGGGTCGCCGGCCAGATCGCCCGGTTGAAATGAGCGTGCCCATGCGAATTGGCTGCCACGCGCGTCGCTTTCCGGTCGGTCATGGCCCGGATAGCGGCGATGGTGTGGCGCAAGTGCGCCTCGATCATGCCCAACACCGGCTGATTCCCCACCCCGGTCTGGCGGACCCGGCTCCGAAGACGATGACATTGAACTTTGCCGTCATCCAAGAAACCCGAACTTGCGCCACAACCACCGGCTCACCGGGTTGAACAGACCGTTCTCGTCCAAGAAGTCATGCAGCGGCGCAAACGCCTCTCTTCGGCGAGCGATGACCATTTCGTTCGCGCGAGCCTGCGCCATGGCCTCTTTGACGTCCAGCCCGCAACGCGCGTAGACGCGCTTGTCGTAGGCCATGCGGCGCATCACGAAGCCGCCCGCGCCGTGGGCGGTTGCCACCAGGCGGCGTTCAAACCCGCGGGCTCGCTGAACACGCCGCCGCACGCCCTCGCGCGCGTACCGGATGTGGCGGGCTTCCTCGACGACGTGAATGCGCATGATCTGCGCGATGATCGGCTGCAGATCGGAATGGTGCGCGTAGGTCCGCTGCAGGTTGTCGAGGATCTCCTCGCCCACCAAGGCCGCAACCCACAGCATCAGACCCCGATACGCCAACGGAAACAAATGCACCGCCAGCGCCTCCAGCCGCGAAAGCCGATAGGGCTCGGCGCCGATCGCCGCAACCGCCCGCCCGAACATGACCATGTGACGCGTCTCGTCCCCCAGTTCGGTCAGCGCGTAATGCACATGCCGCGACGTGGGGTCCTGATGCAGCATCACCATCAACAGCCCCTGGTTGAGGGTGTTCTCGAACCACACCGCCCGGCTCAGGAGGTTCGCGACCTCTTGCCGGGACAACTCCACCCGCTGACGGTGGCTCATCTGCTGCCACAACTTCGTTTCGTACAGGGAGATCATCTCGGGCGGCATGTAGAACACGTCTGGATCCTGCGGAGCGTCCCAGTCGACGTCGACCAGCGAATCAAACGACCGCCGCAACGACCCCGCGATCAACCGGTCGGCCACCTCGTCGTGCGCACTGGTTGGAGTTGCTGTCATACAGAGAAAGGTAGACACTTTTTGTCTTTTCGTCTACCCTTATTCTTGTGCTTGTGAGTCGAGCGCGGAAGTCGAATGCCGATGGGCGGGAAGCCGATACCCGCAAGCGGATCCTGGACGCGCTGTTGCCGCTGGCGGCGCTCACCGGGCTACGCAAGCTGTCTATGGACGAGGTGGCGCGACATGCCAAGGTCGGCCGGGCCACGCTGTACAAGTACTTCCCGGGCCGCGATGCCCTGGTCGCGGCGGCCGTCCAAAATGAGCTGGGCCGGTTCTTCGCCGGTGTCAGCGAGGTCGTCGCGCGTTACGACGATGCCGACGAGCGGCTGGTTCACGGCTTCGCCCACGCCTATCGCTATTTGCGCTACAACGCCGCGCTGTCCGCGATCCTGCGGGTGAACCCGAAAATTCTGCTGCCCTACGTCATTACCGAGGACAGCGTGGCGTTGGATTGGGGTCGTGACTTCGTCCAGTCGGTGGTGCGCCAGGACGAGATGCCCGAGCCGCATCGCGCGATGTTCGCCGAGCACGTCGCGCGCGCGATCCATACCCTGATTCTCATTCCCTCTAGCGTCATGGACCTTGACGCACCTGATGGCCCGGAGAACTACGCGCGGCGATTCCTCGTCCCGGTCAAGAACAGCCTCTCGGCGGCGCTGCCGGCCTGACATCGCATAAACCCATCTCGCTGATCCGGCGGTGGTACGCCTCGCGCGCGTTGGCGTCCACATTGGTGAACACGGTGTCGAAGCGAGCGGCATGCCCAATCCGATACCGAGCGCGCGCCGGAATCAGCGACATTGTTTTGATCATTGCGCCCAAAGTCCCTGGGACGGTGATCATCGCGCGTCTACTGGTTGCCGCGGTCACGATGGCGGCGGCGACGCCTTCGGGCTCCACGTCTCCCCGGTGGCGCGGCCGATACCGCGGACGCCCCCGGTGACCGCGACGACCTGGTTTTGAATAGTGTTGTCGCGGCGTATCATTCGCTCAGCAGCCCCTTGGCGATGTGGGTCACCTGAACCTCGTTGCTGCCGGCGTAGATCATCAGCGACTTGGCGTCGCGGGCAAGCTGCTCCACCCGGTACTCGGCCATGTAGCCGTTGCCGCCGAACAATTGCACGGCATCCATCGCGACGTCGGTGGCTGCCTCGGATGAGTACAGCTTGATCGCCGATGCCTCGGCCAGCGTCAGCGGTTTGCCGGCCTGCTGCCGCTCAATGGTCTGAAACACCATGTTCTGCACATTCATTCGGGCGACTTCCATTTTGGCCAGCTTGAGCTGTATCAGCTGGAATTGCCCGATGTTCTTGCCCCACAGCGTGCGGGTCTTCGCGTAATCCACGCAGAGCCGGTGACATTCGTTGATGATGCCGAGCGCCATCAGCGCGATCCCCATGCGTTCGGCGGCGAAGTTGTCGCGGGCGCTGTCGCGGCCATCCTTATCACGCTGCTGATTCTCCCCGAGCAGCCGGTCCGGGCTCAGCCGCACATTGTCGAAGAACAATTCGCCGGTCGGCGACGACATCATGCCCATCTTCTTGAATGGCTTGCCCTGCGTCAGACCGGGCATGCCGGCGTCGAGCACGAAGATCAATACCGGCCGGTTGCGCTTGTCCACCGATGGGTCCCCGTCATCAAGTTTGGCGTAAACGACGAGAACGTCGGCGTAGGGCCCGTTGGTGATGAAGGTTTTCTGTCCGTTCAGAATATAGTCTTCACCGTCGCGCTTGACCGTAGTCTTCATGCCGCCGAACGCATCCGATCCGGAATCCGGTTCGGTTATGGCCCACGCCGCAATCTTTTCCAGCGTCATCATCTCAGGCAACCAGCGTTCCTTCTGGGCCAGCGTGCCGCGGCTCATGATGGTCGCCGCGCCCAGCCCGAGGCTGACCGAGACGGTGCTCAGCAATCCGATGCTGACCCCGGCCAATTCGGAGACCAGCATCGCGACCATCGACGCCTGCGCACCCATACCGCCGAAACCGCCTGAGTTGCCGCGGGTTTCGTCTTCCTCATCGCGGGTATCGGTGCCCTCTTGCCTGGAACGCTCCCGATCGAGCATCGTTTTGACCGCTTCGGCCGCCATCACGTCAAGACCGAAGCCGCTGAACAGCTTTCGCGCGATCGGATACGGCGAAAGCTCTCCGGTCTCAAGCTGATCAAGATTTGGCCGGATCTCTTTGTCGATGAACTGGCGCACCGCGTCCCGGATCATCAGATCGGTGTCGGACCATTCGAACATCATCTACTCCTGATCGTCGGGATTACTGCGGCAGCCGCGCGGCGATGTCGTCGATCAGCCAGGGGCCGTCGGTCTCGATGGTGTCCACATCCCGCCACCCTGACAACCGCGAGATCGCACCGCCCTGAACGGCATACACCTTGCCGGTTACCGGACACTTCTCGGTCGCCAGATACGCCACCAGGGGCGAGATGTTGGCCGGACTGAACAAATCGTGCTCGCCCTCCTCCGGCTCCGCGATGAGCGAGCCCATGCCGGGCGTGGCCAGGGTGAGCCGGGTACGGGCGATCGGCGCGATCGCGTTGACCCGAACGCCATAGCGCTCCAGCTCCTCGGCGGCGATAAGGGTCAACGCCGCGATTCCCGCCTTGGCCGCACCGTAATTCGCCTGGCCTGGATTGGGCAGCGTAACCCCGGAGCCGGACGCGGTGTTGATCACCGCCGCATTCGGCTGATCGCCGGCCTTCGATTGGCTTTTCCAGTACGCGGCGGCATGGTGCAGCATCGCGAAGTGGCCTTTCAAGTGGACGGCGATCACCGCGTCCCACTGAGACTCCTCCATGCCGGCGATGAAGGAGTCACGTAGGATACCGGCATTGTTGACCAGTACGTCCATCCGGCCGTATTCGTCGATAGCCTGCTGCACAAGGCTTTCCGCGCCATCCCAGCCAGCGATGTTGTCGGTGTTGGCGACTGCGGTTCCTCCCGCGGCAACGATTTCGTCCACGACGTCGTGGGCCGGGCCGCTGTCCGCGCCCGCTCCGGTGTTGTCACCGCCCAGGTCGTTGACGACGACCTGGGCTCCTTCCCTGGCGAACAGTAAAGCGTGCTCACGTCCGATACCGCGGCCCGCGCCGGTGATCACCGCTACCCGGCCATCCAAAGTCCCCATTTGCTCACTCCCTCAACATCAGTCGGGTCAGTCGGCGAGTTCCGCCAGTCCATCGGTGATGGCCAGTTCCTGGCCGCCGCCTCGTGTGGTTTGGAATACGTAGCTGGTGATGCCGTTCGCGGCCCCCTTCGTCCAGATCGTGGTCTCCAGGTCATCGCCGGGCAGCACTGGTTTGGAGAACCGGACCGCGAGTCGCGTGAGCCGGTTGACATCCGAGCCGGCGAGCTCGGTGAGTACCGCCCAGGAGGTGAACGCCATGGTGCACAGCCCGTGGGCGATGATTCCGGGTAATCCCGCGTCTTTCGCCACTTCTTCGTCGAGGTGGATTGGCATCGGGTCGCCCGCTGCCGGGGCGTAGCGAAAGGTCTGGTCTGCGTCGATGTGCTGGACGACCTTGGCAGCCGGGGCGCCGGCGCGCAAGCGGTCGTCGAACTTGTGGTTCGGACTCAGTTCGCCCACGGCCTTGTCGGCGTTGAAGCCGCGAACGAAGGTAGTGACGTACTGTTCGTTGACCAGTTCACCTTCCTCGGTTCGGCATTCCAGCAGGATCGCAGCCCGGGTGCCATTCTCCAAGCCTTCATAGCCGATCATCTTGCCGCGCGACACCAGCTTGTCGCCGGGCCGGATCGGCCGGTGGAAGTGGAAGTCCTGCTCTCCGTGCACTACCCGCGGGATCAGCTCGACCGGCATCACGTCGACGGCCGGGATGAGTAGGGCCTCGAACACAGGCACAATAGCGAATACCGGCGCGGCCACCTCCCCCGAACGGTGTGCCTCGATCGGATCGTTGGTCGCCGCCGCGTACTCCGCGAGCCGTTCCCTAGTGACCTCGAACCGCTCGTCGTCGGTCCATTGATTCAGTGCGCTGTCGTCGAACCGCAGATCCTCGCCTGTCATGCCGACGCCGACGCCAACTCGTCGAGCTGATCGAGTGTCTTGGCAAGCTGCTTGACGCCGTCCTTTTCCACAGCCTTGCCCAATGCGCCCTTGATCATCGCGCCCTCAAAATCACCGGACACTGTAAACCTGGAACCCGTGCCCTCCGGTGCAATGTCGAACGTGAACTGCGCTTTAACGCCTGCCATGCCGGTACCCCCCAGCACCAAATGATTTGGGGCGTCCACTGATTCGATAGTCCATTCGATCTTGTTGGCCATCCCCAGCATTACGATCTTGGCGGTCAGCTTGGCACCCTCGCTCAGGGTGGCCGGTGGTTCCGCCAGCCACTTTTCGTGCACGGTGAACCATTTGTCCCAGTTGGCCAGATCGGCGACCGTCCCCCAGAGTGCTTCTGGACTGGCGGCCAGGTCCCGGGTGGCTTCGATGTGTCCCATGTGATTTCCTCCCTGTCAGTTCAGTTGTCGCCGGATCAGCGTTGCGCGCGTTGGTACGCGGTGACGACGGCGGCGCCGCCGAGCCCGATGTTGTGCTGCAGCGCCGCGGTGACGCCCTCGACCTGACGCTCGTCGGCGGTCCCGCGCAGTTGCCAGGTCAACTCGGCGCACTGCGCTAAACCGGTGGCGCCCAACGGATGTCCTTTGGAGATCAGGCCGCCGGACGGATTGACCACCCAGCGTCCGCCGTAGGTGGTGTCGCCGTTGTCGATCAGCTTGGGCGCCTCACCCTCGCCGCACAGACCGAGGGCCTCGTAGAGCAGCAGCTCGTTGGCGGAGAAGCAGTCATGCAGCTCGATCACCTGGAAGTCCTCCGGACCCAAACCGGATTGGTCGTAGACACGTTGCGCCGCTTGCACGTTCATGTCATAGCCGATGAGCCCTTTGCAGGTGCCGTCAAATGTCGAGCTGAAGTCGGTCGTCATGGCCTGTCCGACGATCTCCACCGCCTGACCGGCCAGGCCGTGCTTGTCGACGAAGTCTTCCGAGGCCAGAATCGCCGCGCCGGAGCCGTCCGAGGTGGGCGAACACTGCAATTTGGTGAGCGGGTCGTAGATCATCCGCGACGCCAGGATGTCGTCGAGGCTATAGGACTCCTGGAATTGCGCGTACGGATTGTTCACCGAGTGCTTGTGATTCTTGTAGCCGATCTTCGCAAAATGCTCTGCGGTGCTGCCATATTTCTTCATATGTTCACGACCCGCGGCGCCGAACATCCACGGTGCCGCGGGAAAGAGCACCTCGGAGATCTCGGCCATCGCCATGACGTGCTTGTCCATCGGTTGCGCGCGGTCGTCATAGCTGGTGGTCAGCGATCCCGGCTTCATCTTTTCGAAACCCAGCGCGATCGTGCAGTCCGCCAGTCCGCCGCGAATCGCCTGGGCAGCAAGGTAAAGCGCCGTCGATCCGGTCGAGCAGTTGTTGTTGACGTTGACGATCGGAATGCCGGTCAGGCCCAATTCGTACAGCGCCCGCTGACCGGAAGTCGACTCCCCGTAGACATACCCGACATAACCCTGCTCGACTTCGGTGTAGTCGACGCCGGCATCTTCGAGCGCCTTTGTTCCAGATTCTCTGGCCATATCGGGGTAGTCCCAGCCCTCGCGACGGCCCGGCTTCTCGAACTTCGTCATGCCGACGCCTACCACGTACACCTTGTTCGTCATGACTTCCTCTCAACTAGCACACAAACATACACACCAGATTGTATCTTGCAATATTGCCAGGAGAAGGTCAACAGCGGTACGACTCAGACTCGCGCACCTACCCAGATAGCGATTATGGCAAAATCTCAGCCAGGCGGGGCTGAAGCTGCGCGCAAGCGCGCTCCCACCGCCGCCGAGCGCGGTCGGTATCTTGGTCGACAAAGCTGGCGACGAGAATCCCCCGCAGCGCATCCATCGCGGTGTAGACGAGGTCACGTATCTGCTTCTGCGCCTGTGGGTCGGGGATCAACTGGGCGATCGCCGCGATCAGTGCGGTGTTTACCAGGGGCTCCACCCGTTCGATCTGACGCGCCAGCACCGGATCTGTGCGAGCCGCAACCCAAAGTTCCAGTGTTGCAATGAACATCGGCCCCTGGTGCAGTTCCCACATGAAGTCCAGAATGGTTGAGGTCAGATCAGGAGTAATTTTGACACGACCGAGTTCCGCGATTGCGGCTTGCGCGCGTTGCTGGGCCAGGTGCTCGATGGCCGCGACCACCAGATCTTCCTTGGACCGGAAATGGTGGATCTGCGCGCCACGGGTAAGGCCCGCCAGCTCCGCCACCCGCGGCGTGGTCGTGCCCGCATAACCATAAGCAACCAGGCACTCGATGGTCGCATCCAGCAAACGTGAACGCGTGGCCGCACTACGCTCTGCCTGGGTGCGCCGGACGACCCGGCCGTCGACTTCCGCGGCCACCGCTGACCTCCTCACCACGATGATCTGTTTCTGGCGAGGTCAACAATACCTGCTGGGCTGCATCTAACTATATTTTTTGGGCGAATCCCAAACGGTCCGTCTCAGAGCGTCGCCGGGCGGATCACCACGACTGGCTTGGTCCGCGAGCCCTCGTCGCGCAGCAGTGCAATCACCCGACCGTCGGGGTCACACGCGGCGTAGGCGCCGGCGATACCCGCGGGCGTCAGGGACCGGCCGTGGCTGGTGCCCTCGGCCTCGGTGGCGGTCAGGTCGCGGCGCGGAAACATCAGTAGACAGGCTTCGTCAAGGGTCAGACTCAGCCGGGGCCGCTCCGCCAACTCGTCCAGCGAGCACGCTTGCTCAAGTGTGAAGCGTGCGGCCCGGGTGCGCCGCAGCGACGTCAGGTGACCGCCCACACCCAGCGCCTCGCCGAGGTCGCGGGCCAGCGCGCGGATGTAGGTGCCCGTCGAGCAGTCCACTTCGACATCGACATCGACGAGCTGACCCTCGGATCGGACGGCCAGTAGCTCGAACCTCTCGATATATACCGGCCGGGCTTGCAGCTCGACGGCGTGGCCCTCGCGGACCAGCCGGTAGGCACGACGACCGTCGACCTTGATCGCGCTGACCGCCGACGGCACCTGCATGATGTCACCGCGCAGCTCGGCGATCGCGGCGCCGATCACCGCAGCCGTCAGGTGCGCGGCCGAAACTGTCTGCAGCACATCGCCTTCGGCGTCCTCGGTGGACGTCGTCTGACCCAGCCGGATGGTGGCGGTATACGACTTTGAAGCCGCCGTCAGCAGGCCGAGGATCTTGGTGGCGCGGTCGATCCCGATCACCAGCACGCCGGTGGCCATCGGATCCAGCGTCCCCGCGTGTCCCACTCGGCGGGTGGAAAAGATGCGGCGGCAGCGCCCTACCACGTCGTGACTGGTCATGCCGGCCGGTTTGTCGACGACGACGATGCCTGGTCCGAAATCGGTGCCCGTCGGGCTCATAACACGATCGCGGTCAGCACCAGTTCGCGTTCGACCGACCAGCGTCCGCGCAGAGCGGTCAACGGCGGACCGGACAGCGCGGCACCGTCGATCAGTATCTTGGAGACGAAGACGCCGCTGGTTCCGTTGCCGGACGGGTCGACGTCGAACACGATGTGAGCGTCCTCGAATCCCAGCCAGCGCTTGGTCAACGGGAACCACGCCTTGTATGTTGCTTCCTTGGCGCAGAATAGGATTCGATCCCAGTGCAGCCCCGCGGGTAGCGCAGTGATTTCGTGGCGTTCCTCGTCGAGGGTGATTGCGTCGAGCACGCCGTCGGGCAACACGTCGTGCGGTTCGGCGTCGATTCCCACCGAGCGCACCGCGGTACTGCGTCCCACCACCGCGCCGCGATAGCCGGTGCAATGGGTGAGGCTGCCCACTACACCGTCGGGCCAGCACGGTTCACCCTTGTCACCCTTCAGGATCGGCGCCGGCGGCAGGCCGAGCTCACCAAGGGCGATCCGGGCGCAGTGCCGGGCGGTGATGAACTCGTTGCGCCGCTTGGCCACCGACTTGGCGATCAACGGCTCCTCTGCGGGCAGCGGGGACAGTCCGGGAGGGTCGGAGTACAACTCGGCGTACGCCAGATCCTGCGTCGGCGTATCGGGTAGCACCGCGGACACCAGCATGCCGGCCGTCATCGAGACTGCCCCCTCATCGAGACTGACGCTGCCGCAACCGTTCCCGAAACTGCGCGGCCTGCGCCCGCATCTCGGGGGTGATCACGAAGTGACCACCGAAGTCGTTCAGGTAACCCGGCGCATAGTGGGGATCCGGCAACACCTGCCGCAACCAGCTGTACGGCTTGCGCCGCCGCCACTCCCGCGGGTAGCCCACCGACACCTCCTCGAACCGCACATCGTCGTACCAGGTGGTGCGCGGAATGTGTAAGTGGCCGTAGACGGAGCAGACGGCGTTGTAACGGGTGTGCCAGTCGGCGGTCTTGGTGGATCCGCACCACAGCGAGAACTCCGGATAGAACAAGGCGTCGCAGGGCTCGCGCACCAGCGGGAAATGATTCACCAGCACGGTCGGCGTCATCCAGTCCAGCTGTTCGAGGCGGGCGCGGGTGCTGGTCAGCCGGTCGGCACACCATGCCTCGCGGGTGTGGTAGGGCTCCGGCGAGAGCAGGAATTCGTCGGTGGCCACCACATTGCGCTGCCGCGCGATGGCCAGACCCTCGGCTTTGCTCATCGCCCCCTGTGGCAGAAAGGTGTAGTCGTACAGCAAGAACATCGGCACGATCGTGGCCGGGCCGCCCCGCTCGGTCCACACCGGAAACGGGTGCTCGGGCGTGACGACACCCATCTCGTCGCACATATTGACCAAATAGTCGTATCGGGCCCGGCCGAAAATCTGGTTCGGATCGCGGCTGGTGGTCCACAGCTCGTGGTTGCCGGGCACCCAGATCACCTTGGCGAAGCGCCGCCGCAGCAGGTCCAGCGTCCAGCGGATCTCGTCGGTGCGCTCGGCAACGTCACCGGCCACGATCAGCCAGTCGTCTGGCGACGACGGGTGCAGCGACTCGGTAACCGGCTTGTTGCCGGTGTGACCGGTGTGCAGGTCGGAGATCGCCCACAACGTCGGCTGACCGCCGTTGGTCGACCTGCCCCCTAGTTCTTGCCTGGTCACGATTAACCACCCTAACGACCCGGCTTACACACCAGGCTTCTGCACCGTCCGGCCCGGGCCGCCGCACCGCCGGGACGCTGGCCGGGCTGGCACAAGTTCTAGTTTCACTGTGACGGCGAGGAACCGACTTGTATAGTCCGGGCAAAGGACCGCCGATCACAGGGGGTGTCGTGTTAACCAGGGTGCGACTGATCGGGGCGCTTGGCGCGTTAGTGTCTGTGGTCTTAATGGGCTTCGTGGGCACAATCGGCTGGCTGGGCGCCCCTCCCGCGGCGACCGGACGCGGGACCGTGCAACTGCGGTCCACCGCTGAACCGATCAAAAGCCCGGTGCCGATGGAAACCACCATGAAGAGCCCGATTGTGGCGACCACCGACCCGCGTCCGTTCGACGCATGCGAGGACATCCCGTTCGACGCCCTGCAGCGGCTCGGGTTGGCGTTCACCCCGCCCGAACACGAGGACGGGCTGCGCTGCCACTTCGACGCCGGCAACTATCAGATGGCGGTCGAGCCCATCATCTGGCGGACCTACGAGCAGTCGCTGCCCGCTGACGCGCTCGAGACCACGATCCAGGGACACCGCGCCGCCCAGTACTGGGTGATGAAGCCGACCTACCACAACAGCTTCTGGTTCTACTCCTGCATGGTCGCCTTCAAGACCAGCTACGGGGTGCTCCAGCAGGCGCTGTACTTCTCGACGGTCTACTCCAACCCCGAGGTCGACTGCATGCCCACCAACCTGCAACGCGCCAACGACCTCACCCCGTTCTACAAGTTCTAGGTCGCCCCGGCGTCAGCCGACGGCGTCGCGAACCCGGCCGGCTACCTGCGCCAGCGCGGCCTCGCCGTATATCGGCGCCGCCAAGGCCGGCTCGACGGGCAGCTGCACCCAACTGGTGCAGCCGGCGGATTCGGTGGTGCGGGCGATTCGGAGCGGCTGGGTCAGCGGAATCGCCTGGACGATCAGCACGGCAAGTTGGTGTTTGGGCCGGAAGTCGAGCCGGTCGGCGCGCACCGACTCGGCGGTCCAGATGTGCAGATCCTCGATTTCGCTAAGTCCGTCTGGTCGTGTCACCGGCAGCGCGGCGACAACTTTCGCGGCGGCCCGCAGCGTCAGGTGTTCGTCGGTGCTGTCCGCGGCCGCGGCGGCCAGCAAGTCCCGGTGTTCGGGCCGGACGCGCTGCGCGTGACTGTGCGCGACCGTCGGGAACAGCAGGAACTGCCGGGCGGACACCTCGAACCGCTTCTCTTTGATGCCGCCCTTGCGCAGCAGGATGGTCTGACGTCCATCGAGCAGCGCGTGCACCGCCGCGCTCCACTCCTTGAGCGCGGGCGAGGTGGCGACCTGCGTCACCCGACTCCCAGTCGGCGCAACGGCGGGACCGTCTTGGGTGGCTGGCGCCGCGGTGACAGGGTTTGGAGTAGCCGCGTCGTCGTTTGCGTGACCTCTGCGACCGCTGCCTCGAACGCCTCGGCGTTGGCGGCCGACGGGTGGGTGATGCCGCTGACTTTGCGCACATATTGGCGCGCCGCCGCCGCGATCTCCTCTGGCGTGGCTGCGGGCTGCAACCCGCGCAGTTCGGTGATGTTCCGGCACATGCTTCAACGATAAGTGCGGGCTCGCTTCGCGAGCGTGGGGCCTACGGACGAACTGAGCGCCGTTCTCGTACCTAAGGCCCACGCTCGGCAACCTAGGGTTGTCCGTATGAGCGACGACATCCTGCTGATCGACACCGACGAACGCGTGCGCACCCTGACCCTCAACCGCCCGCAATCCCGCAATGCGCTGTCCACGGCGCTGCGGGATCGGTTTTTCGGGGCCCTGGCCGATGCCGAGACCGACGACGGCGTGGACGTCGTCATCGTCACCGGCGCCGACCCGGTGTTCTGCGCAGGGCTGGACCTCAAAGAACTGGGCGGGCAGACGGCGCTGCCGGACATTTCGCCGCGTTGGCCGGCAATGACCAAGCCGGTGATCGGCGCGATCAACGGCGCCGCGGTCACCGGCGGGCTGGAGCTGGTCCTGTACTGCGACATCGTGATCGCCTCCGAGCAGGCGCGCTTCGCCGACACCCACGCCCGGGTGGGGCTGTTGCCCACCTGGGGGTTGAGTGTGCGACTGCCGCAGAAGCTGGGCGTGGGGTTGGCCCGGCGGATGAGCATGACCGGTGATTATCTGTCCGCCGCCGACGCGCTGCGGGCCGGCCTGGTCACCGAGGTGGTGCCGCATGACCAACTGCTGCCGACCGCGCGCGAGGTGGCTGCGACCATCGTCGGCAACAACCAGAAAGCGGTACGGGCCTTGTTGGCGTCCTACCATCGCATCGACGAGTCGCAGACCAGCAGCGGGCTGTGGCTGGAAGCGATGGCGGCCAAGCAGTTTCGGCCCAGCGGCGACGACATCGCCGCCAACCGCGATGCCGTGCTGCAGCGCGGACGTTCGCAGGTGCGCTAACTCACGCCCGAATGCGGTTGCCGGTTTGGCCGTCGAAGAAACAGACCTCGCGAGGGTGCGGCACGATCGACAATGAGTCCCCCACGCTCACCGCGGTCCGGCGGTCGGTGCGGAACACGATGCGGCCCGCACGTGACGACCACCCCTCCTGCTCGACGGGCGTTGCGTAGACAAACGATTCGAACCCAAGCTCCTCAACCAACTCGACCACCACCGGCAGAGCTCCGGAGGTTCCGGCCGCTACCACATCCCAGGACTCCGGACGAACACCGACCAGCAGACGCTGGACCGTGGCGCGGGGAACCGGCAACCCCAAATCGGGTGATTTCACCAGACCGTCGGCCACCGTGGCGTCGATCAAATTCATCGCGGGCGCCCCGATGAACGTCGCGACAAACGTGTTGACCGGGTCGTCGTACAGCGCCCGTGGCGTGTCAACCTGCTGCAGCACACCGTCTTTCAGCACCGCGACCCGGTCGCCCATCGTCATCGCCTCCACCTGGTCGTGGGTGACGTACACGGTGGTAATGCCCAGCCGCCGCTGCAATCCCGAGATCTGCGACCGGGTGCTCACCCGCAGCTTGGCATCAAGATTCGACAGCGGCTCGTCCATGCAGAACACCTGGGTCCGTCGCACGATCGCGCGTCCCATCGCGACCCGTTGACGCTGCCCGCCGGATAGCTTGGACGGCTTACGGTCAAGCAGGTCAGTCAATTCCAGCATGTCGGCGACTTCGAGCACCCGTTGTCGGGTATCGGCGCGGGAGACGCCCGCGTTGCGCAATGCGAACCCCATGTTGGCGGCGACCGTCATATTCGGGTAGAGCGCATAGTTCTGAAACACCATTGCGACGTCGCGCGCTCGCGGCGGGAGATGTGTGACATCCACGTCGTCGATGGTGATACGGCCGTTGGCAACGGATTCCAGCCCGGCGAGCATGCGAAGGGTGGTGGATTTGCCGCAACCGGACGGGCCGACCAGCACCAGAAACTCACCGTCGGCGATGTCGAGGTCCAAGTTGTCCACTGCCGGAGTGTCGGCACCGGGGTAGCGGTGGGTGACTGCGGAATACTCAACTCTGGCCATGACGTCAGCTCGGTAGCTTCCGCTTGATCTGGCGGTCGTAGATGACCTGTAGCTGTTTGTCGATGTCGGTAAAGGTTGTGCTCACGTCGGATCCCTTCAGTCCGATGGATTCCAGGCCGGCGGAGATGATGCGATCACCGCCGGGGAGGAAAACGCGGGCGTAGTCCTGCGCGCGGGTGTGCGGGAGTTGATCCAGCGCCACTCGGGCGCGCGGATTGTCCGCCAAGTACTTCTGCTCGTCGGGATCGTCGACGGCGGACTTCCGCACTGCCAGGTATCCGGTGTGCTGGCTGAAATACGCGGTGTTCTGTGGGCTGGTGATGAATGCGATGAACTTGAGCGCGTTCAGTTTTCGCTCGTCGGACAGCTTGCTTGGAATCGCCAGCCCCGCGCCACCGGTGGGGCATGCGGGCGCTCCGCCCGGGCCAGGGGGCAGCGGCGCCGCTCCGAAGTCGAACCTGGCCGCGGCGGTAATGCCGACCAGAGCGCCGGTCGACGCCACGGCCGAGGCCATGATGCCGGTGGCGAATTCATTGGCCAGGTCGTGGGCGACCGCGGCGTAACCCTTACCGTGGATGGAGTTTCGCAGAAAGTTGCCCGCCGCCAGCGTGGCCGGGTCGGTGAACTTCAACGTCCACTTGTCCGAGTAGGCGCCGCCGAATGCCCAGTTCGGCCCTTCGAACGTCCAGGAAATGCCTTGGTCATTGGCCCAACCGTGTGCCCATCTCCCGGCACCGACGACTCGCTGTAGCTGCGGACCCCATTCGTCGAACTCTTGCCAGGTGTGCGGTCCGCGGTCAGGCAGACCGGCCCGTGCCCAGATGTCTTTGTTGTAGTAGAACAGCGGCGTCGAGCGCGCATAAGGCAGTGCATAGTGCTTTCGGCGGAACTCGAAGTCCGCAAGCAGCGTGTCGACGTAATCCGACGTGTCCACCCCGACTTGACCGAAGAGGTCGTCAAGCGGGGTGAGGACGCCGCTGAGAGCGAAATGAAACCACCAGATGTCGTCCAGCACAACGACGTCGGGCACGTCGGTGCCGATGAGCGCAGCATTGAATTTCTGCGCCACTTCGTCGTAGTCCTTGCCGGCATCGATCAGCTTGACTTCGAGGCCGGGAAACTGACTCTGGAAGCGGCCGATCAGCTCTCGTTCCACCGCGCTGGATTGGCCGGGGTGATTGGACCAGAACGCAATCGGCCCCGATCCCGATTTCACCGAACCGCTGCCACCCATTCCCGCGCAGCCGGTCGCCAACCCGGCTGCGCTCGCCAGCGACAGGAACTTTCTGCGATTCAAGGCCTCCATGGCTAGCCTTTGACCGCGCCGGAGGTGAGGCCCTTGATCATCTGTCGTTGTAAGACGATGAAGATGAACAGGATCGGCAGCATGGCCAGCAACGTCACCGCCATCACCGGACCCCAATTCGTCACACCCTCGGCCTGCTGCAGGAAGGTGAGGCCCACCGGCAGCGGCGCCACCGATTCGTCGTCGGACATCAAGAATGGCCAGAGGTACTCGTTCCATTCGTTGACCACCGTGATGATGCCGAAAGCCACCATGGTGGGCCCGGATAGCGGTAACACCACCCGCAGCAGGAGCTGCCACCAACGCGCGCCGTCCATCTCGGCCGCTTCGATGACCTCGGGCGGCAGCGAGAGAAAGTGGTTGCGCATCAGGAAGGTTCCGAACGCCACCCCGGCCAGCGGCAGGATGATGCCTGGAAATGTGTTGCGCAGACCGGCTTGGGAGATCAACGCGTAGTTAGAGATAACGGTGATCTGGTTGGGGACCATCAGCGCGGCGATGATCAACAGGAACACCGCGTTCTTGCCCGGGAACCGCCCGAACACCAGGCCGAATGCGCTGAGCACACCGAGCACGAACTTCGCCACGGCCAGCGTCGACGTGATGATCACCGAGTTGCGCAGGAACGTCCAGAACGGGATCTGCCCGGTGGCCGTGCGGTAGTTCTGCGGGTGCCAGCGCGGCGGCCACCAGGTGGTCGGCTGCGAATAGATGTCGGGCTGGTTCTTGAACGACGTGAAGAAGACGAAGACCAGCGGCCCGGCGATCAGCGCGACAACAAGCAGCATCGCTGCATAGCCGAGTGCCCGGCGGGTAATGCTCAAATGACCCGACCTCACTGCCGTCATTGCCGTTGCCCTCGATCCATCACCCGCACCTGGTAGTACGTGATGGCCAGCAAGACAAGGAACATGATCGTGGCGATGGTGGCGCCATAGCCGGCCCGGAAGTTGCGGAACGTCTCCAGATACACCTGGAACACCATGGTCGTGGTGCCGGTGCCCAGCGGCCCGCCCCGGGTCATCACGTTGATCACGTCGAACACCTGCAACGAGTTGATCAACACGGTGATCGACAGGAAGAACGTCGTCGGACGCAGCTGCGGCAACAGCACTCGGTAAAAGGTGGCCCACCGGCTGGCGCCGTCGATCTCAGCCGCCTCCAACAGGTCTCGGCGCACTCCTTGCAACGCCGCGAGATAGATGACGAACGTGTAGCCCAGGTTCTTCCAGACGTAGGTGACCGTCACCATGAACAACGCCCAGTGCGGGTCCTGATAGAAGTCGGGCACGCCGACTCCGACGCGGTGCAACAGGTCTTGGATCAGACCGAAATGCGGGTCGAAGACGAACTGGGACGCCAGTCCGACCGCGGCGCCGGAGATCACAAAAGGCGCGAACACGGTCGAGCGCACCAGGTTTCGTCCCCGCAAGGGTTGATCGAGCAGCATGGCCAGGACCAGCCCCAACACCATCGACCCGATCACCGCCGCTGTGGTGAATACCGCGGTGTTGAATACGATCTGGCGGGTGTCCGAGCGGGTGAACCACTCCGCGTAGTTGGAGAATCCGACGAACTGCGCGCTGCGATCGGAGATGTTCCAGTCGAAAAACGACAGCCGGATGTTGTCGGCCAACGGACGGTAGATGAAGACCAGCAGCAACGCCACATTGGGGCCCACCAAGACGGCGAACAGCGCGTAATCGCGCGCGCGATCTCTCGATGACTGCCGCCGTGTCCGCCGCGTCGCCGTCACCGGCGCAGTGTAACCCCGAATTTCTCAAAGATCGGGAGTGCACGATCTATGCGTCGAGATCGACGTTATCGTGCAGTCCACTCGCAAAAATTCGCGCTAGCGTCGATCTCGCGACGGTTACGCCGCGCCAGGCACGGCCCAGCGTCCGGATATTGCGCGAACGCCAACGAAGATCAGCCGCAACACGACAAAGATGCTCAGTCCCGCCCAGATGCCCGCCAGTCCCCAGCCGTAGAGCAGCGACAACCAGATCGGCGGCAGAAAGCCGACGAGCGCGCTGACGACGGTCGCGGTGCGCAGGTACGCCGCATCACCCGCGCCCAGCAGCACCCCGTCGAGAGCGAAAACAATTCCCGCGAGCGGTAATTGGGCGACCAGGAACCACCACGGCACGCCGATCACGGCGAGCACCGACGGGTCGCCGGTGAACAATTTCGGCAACACGCGGGCGCCCATCCCGAATACCGCGGCCAGCATTCCCGCCGCCACGAACGACGACACCGTCACCCGCCGCGCCACCGACTTGGCACCCGCGACATCGCCGGCGCCCAGCGCGGCACCGACCAGCGCCTGCGCCGCGATAGCCAGTGAGTCGAGAACCAGCGCAAGGAAATTCCACAGCTGCAGCACCACTTGATGCGCAGCGACCGCCGCAGCGCCGAACCTCGCCGCGACCGCCGCGGCCGATACGTAGCAGACCTGAAAGGACAAGGTCCGCAGCACCAGGTCGCGGCCCATCACCAGTTGAGCGCGTAGCACTGCGCCGTCGGGCCGCAGCGGTGCCCGCTCGACGAGCAACGCACCCAGGAACAGCAATGCGGCCACCCACTGGCCGATCAAATTGGCTACCGCAGAACCGGGTAGCCCCCAGCGGGGTAACCCCAACCAGCCGTAGACGAGTAGCGGGCACAGCAGGCCCGACAGCCCGAAACCGGCGAGCACGTAGCGGAGTGGACGCATGGTGTCCTGCACTCCTCGCATCCACCCGTTCCCGGCGAGCGAGACGAGAATCGCGGGCGTGCCCAGGATCGCGATCCGCAGCCACGGCAAAGCCGCGGCCGCGATCGCCGAACCCCCTGAGCCACCCGGCCCGGAGCCGGCGATCACAGCCACCAACGGAACCGCGGTCGCCTCCACCGCGACGACGATCAACCCACCCAGTCCGAGCGCCAGCCAGGTCGCCTGCACGCCTTCGGTGACCGCCGCCGCGCGGTCCGCGGCTCCGAAGTAGCGCGCCGAGCGCGCCGTCGTGCCGTAGGACAGGAAGTTCAACTGGGAACCCAGCATGCCGAGCACCAGGCTGCCGATGGCCAGGCCCGCCAGCGCCAGCGCGCCAAGACGTCCGACCACGGCCGTGTCGAACAGCAGGTACAACGGCTCGGCCGCCAGCACACCCAGCGCGGGCAGCGCCAGCTTCACGACTTCCCGGCCGCCGGCGGCCGGTCGCTCGGGGTCAGCCAAGAGCGGCGCGCAGCGACGCCACGACATCATCGATCGAGCCGATGGTCGAATAGCCGGCGGCCAGCCGGTGGCCGCCACCGCCGAACGCGGATGCGACCGCCGCCAGATCCACGTCCTTCTTGGCGCGCATCGACACCGACCACTGTTGCGGGTCAACCTCTTTGAACACCGCCGCCACTTCGGCTTGTTGCGTGGTGCGCACGATATCGACGATGCTCTCGACTTCCTCGGGACGCGCGCGGACCCACTCCTGGTTGTCGACGACCGCATAGACCAGTCCACGGCCATCGGCCGCGTCGGCCACCAACTGCGCCGAGCCCAGCACCCGCGACAGCATCGGCAACCACCCGAAAGGATGGCTGTCCATCACCGTGCGGCTGATCGCGGCGTTGTCCACGCCGAGGTCGACCAGCCGCGCGCCCAGCCGAAGCGCGCGGGCACTGGCCCAGCGGAACGAGCCGGTATCTGTCGTCAAACCGGCGTAGATGCAATGCGCGACGTCCGGTTCGATCGGCTTCTCCCACGCGTCGAGCAGCTCGGCGATCATCATCGTGGTCGAATCAGCCGACAGGTCAACGAAGTTCGCGGTGCCGAACAAATCGTTGGAGGCGTGGTGGTCGATGACCAGCAGCTGCTGGCCGCCACCGGCCAGATCACTCAGTGCGCCGAGCCGTTTGAGGCTCGGCACGTCAACGGTCACAACCAAATCCACGTCGCGGCGCAGCACATCGGGGCTGACCAGCAACTCGCAGCCGGGCAGCGACCGCAGCGATTCCGGCAGGGTCGCCGGCGCGCCGAAGCTGACCTCGACGTCCTTGCCGCACTTGTCCAGCACCAAGGCCAATGCCAGTCCGGCGCCGATGGTGTCGGCGTCGGGGTGGACGTGGCAGATCACCGCGATGGTCTGCGCCGCGGCCAGCAGCTCGACGGCGCCAAGGGCGTCGACACGTCCCCCCGCGACCGGGGCGACCGGCAGCTCAGTCTTCGGATCGATCGCCGTCACCGGTGTCCTCGGGGTGAGCTGACGGTTCTTCTGATTCTCGTGATCCCTCCGGGCCCGCAGCCCGGTATGGGTCGGCCTCCCCCGCCGGCTTCGCCCCCACCCGAACCCGCGCGAGATCGGCGTCGGCGGCACGGGCGCGTGCCAGCAGCTCCTCCATCCGGCGCGCGCTGTCCGACGTCGTGTCCCGGGTGAAGGTCAGGGTGGGAGTGAATCGCACACCGGTGCCCGCGCCGACCTTGGTGCGCAGCGCGCCCTTGGCCCGCTCCAGCGCGGCCGCCGGAACGGCGTAATCCGGCTCTTCGTCCAGCGACGACCCCATCACCGTGTAGTACACCGTCGCGTCGTGCAGGTCAGCGGTCACCTTCGCATCGACGATGGTCACCCCGGCCAGCCCGGGATCCTTGATCTCGAACTCGATCGCGTTCGCGACGATCGTGTTGATCCGCTTGGCCAGCCGGCGCGCGCGGGCCGGGTCGGCCATTACGCGCGTTCCTTCTGGACCAGCTCGTAGGACTCGATGACGTCGCCTTCCTTGATGTCGGAGTAGCCCAGCGTCATACCGCATTCGAAGCCGTCGCGAACCTCGGTCACGTCGTCCTTCTCCCGTCGCAGCGACACGATCGAAAGGTTCTCGACGACCACGATGTTGTCCCGCAACAGCCGGGCCTTGGCGTTGCGGCGCACTACACCGGAGGTGACCAGGCAGCCGGCGATCAGGCCGACCTTCGAAGAACGGAACAGCGCGCGGATCTCGGCACGACCCAGCTGGTTCTCCTCGTAGACCGGCTTGAGCATGCCGCGCAGGGCCTTCTCGATCTCGTCGATCGCCTGGTAGATGACCGAGTAGTAGCGGATGTCCACGCCTTCGCGGTTGGCCAGCTCCGTTGCTTTGCCTTCGGCGCGCACGTTGAAGCCGATGATCACCGCGTCCGAGGCCGACGCCAGGTTGACGTTGGTTTCGGTGATGCCACCGACGCCGCGGTCGATGACGCGCAGCACCACCTCGTCGTCGACCTGGATACCCATCAGGGCTTCTTCCAGGGCTTCGACCGTACCGGCGTTGTCGCCCTTGAGGATCAGGTTCAGCTGGCTGGTCTCCCGCAACGCCGAGTCCAGGTCCTCCAGGCTGATCCGCTTGCGGGAACGCGCGGCAAGCGCGTTGCGCTTGCGGGCGCTGCGCCGGTCCGCGATCTGGCGGGCGATGCGGTCCTCGTCGACGACCAGGAAGTTGTCACCCGCACCGGGCACCGACGTGAAGCCGATAACCTGCACCGGACGCGACGGGAGTGCGGCTTCGACGTCGTCGCCGAACTCGTCGACCATGCGGCGGACGCGGCCGTAGGCGTCGCCGGCGACCACCGAGTCGCCGACGCGCAGCGTGCCGCGCTGAATCAGCACGGTGGCCACTGGGCCGCGGCCGCGGTCCAGGTGCGCCTCGATGGCCACACCCTGGGCCTCCATGTCGGGGTTGGCCCGCAGGTCCAGCGCCGCGTCGGCGGTCAGCACGACCGCTTCGAGCAGCGCCTCGATGTTGGTGCCCTGCTTGGCGGAGATATCGACGAACATGGTGTCGCCACCGAAATCCTCTGCCACCAAACCGTATTCGGTAAGCTGCGCGCGGATTTTGGCCGGGTCGGCGCCCTCCTTGTCGATCTTGTTCACCGCCACCACGATGGGCACGTCCGCGGCCTGGGCGTGGTTGATCGCCTCAACCGTCTGCGGCATGACGCCGTCGTCGGCCGCGACCACCAGGATCGCGATGTCGGTGGCCTTGGCGCCGCGGGCACGCATGGCGGTGAACGCCTCGTGACCCGGGGTGTCGATGAAGGTGATCAGCCGCTCGTCGCCGTCGAGGTCGACCCCGACCTGATAGGCACCGATGTGCTGGGTGATACCGCCGGCCTCTTCCTCGCGGACGTTGGCCTTTCTGATGGTGTCCAGCAGTCGGGTTTTCCCGTGGTCGACGTGACCCATGACCGTCACCACCGGCGGACGGACCTGTAAATCGCCTTCGTCCCCGGAGTCTTCTCCATAGGAGAGGTCAAAGGATTCCAGCAACTCGCGGTCTTCGTCCTCGGGGCTGACGACCTGGACGACGTAGTTCATCTCGCTGCCCAGCAGCTCGAGCGTCTCGTCGCCCACCGACTGGGTGGCGGTCACCATCTCGCCGAGGTTGAACAGCGCCTGCACCAGCGCAGCCGGGTTGGCGTCGATCTTTTCGGCGAAGTCGGACAGCGATGCTCCCCGCGCCAACCGGATCGTCTCGCCGTTGCCGTGCGGCAATCGCACACCGCCGACTACCGGTGCCTGCATGTTTTCGTACTCGGCGCGTTTTGCCCGCTTGGACTTGCGGCCACGACGGGGCGCACCGCCGGGACGCCCGAACGCGCCCGCGGCGCCACCACGCTGGCCGGGACGGCCACCGCCGCCACCTGGACCGCCGCCCCCGGGACGGCCCCGATAACCTCCGGGAGCGCCGCCGGGCGCGGCGCCTACTCCGCCGCCGCCTCGGTAGTTACCTCCACCACCGTCGGTGCGGCCACCACCGGGCCCACCGGGCCGCCCCCCGCCGGGCCGCGGCGCGCCGGAACGGGCCGGACGGACCGGTCCACCGGCACCACCGGGACGCGGCGGCATGCTGCCGGGTGAAGCGCCCGGTCGTGGGGCGCCCGGCCGGGGCGCACCGGGGCGGGGCGCCGGCGGACGCGGGATTGGCCGGTCGACGGGTTGCGCCGACGAAAACGGATTGTTGCCGACCCGGGGGGGACGAACCCCCGGCTTCGGCGCCGGGCCGGGACGGGCGCCGGGCGTCGTGCCGGCGTGGGGCGCCGGATGGGCGGGCGGCTGCCCGGGGCTCTGCGCTCCCGGCCGGGGGCCGGGTGCCGGCGCCTCGTCGGCCGGCGTCGGGGGCGCGGTTGCCACGCCGCCCGAGTCGGTCTTCGCGGCCTCGCCGTTGCCGACGGCCTTGTCGATTGCCTTGTCCAGGGCGCTGTCGAGCGACTTGTCGACGGGCTTGCCCTTGGCTGCGTCCGGGGCCTTGTCTGCAGCCTTCTCCGGGGCGGGCTTGCTGCCACCGAACGACTCGCGCAGCCGGCGAGCGACGGGAGCCTCCACCGTCGACGATGCGGACTTGACGAATTCGCCCTGTTCGTTCAGCCGGGCGAGAACTTCCTTGCTGGTTACACCGAGTTCCTTGGCCAACTCGTGTACGCGGGCCTTACCTGCCACTACATCTCCTGTCTATGAGGCGACAGTCGTGGGCCGCGCCTCGGGGGCTAGCTAGGGGTGGGAGTCATCGGGACTTCACGGTGTGCTCATGTTCTTTGCTACCTGTTCTGTTGCCGGGGCAGATCGGGCACTGAAAAGCTCAATGTGCTCGACCACCGCGGATGTGTCCGGTGAACCGGCGATGCGCAACGCTTTGCTGAAAGCCCGCCGCCTTACCGCTTGTTGCACGCACTGCGGTAGGGGATGCAGCCACGCACCCCGCCCCGGCAGGCTTCTTGCTGCGTCAACGATCAGGACGTATTCGCCGTTCCCCGTCGACGCGGCAACCACTCGAAGCAGTTCGACAGCCAACTCTCGCTTTCGGCACCCAACACACGTCCGCACGGGTCCATCTGTGTGTCTGTGCGCCAGGGCCGAAGGCTCGCGCTGGATCACGGCTCAGTCTAGCGTCACCGGAGCAGTGGTCAGAATCCGGTGGAGGGCGACGTCTCGGCTCGTCGTCAGGGACTAGCGCTCGTGCGCCATCCCGTGGCTGGCGCCGTGTTCGGGCTGGCTCTCCGGATGCGCCGGCGAGTCACCCCGGATGTCGATGCGCCAGCCGGTGAGCCGGGCCGCCAGCCGCGCATTCTGCCCTTCCTTGCCGATCGCCAGCGACAGCTGGAAATCGGGAACCACCACGCGGGCGGCCCGGGCGGTCTGGTCGATGACCGACACCGAGACCACCTTGGCGGGTGACAACGCGTTGGCGACGAAACGGGCCGGGTCGTCGTCGTAGTCGATGATGTCGATCTTCTCGCCGGACAGCTCGCTCATCACGTTGCGAACCCGCTGCCCCATCGGACCGATGCAGGCACCCTTGGCGTTCAGGCCCGGGACACGCGACGCGACCGCGATCTTGGACCGGTGACCGGCCTCTCGGGCCACCGCCACGATCTCCACCGATCCGTCGGCGATCTCGGGCACTTCCAGCGAGAACAGCTTGCGCACCAGGTTGGGGTGGGTACGCGACAACGTGATCAGCGGCTCACGGGAGCCGCGAGTCACACCGACCACGTAGCAGCGCACGCGGTTGCCGTGTTCGTAGCTCTCACCGGGAACCTGCTCGGCGGACGGGATCACACCCTCGGAGGCCTTGCTCTCGGTGCCGAGCCGGACAACGACCAGGCCGCGGGCGTTGGCCCGGCTGTCGCGCTGGATGACTCCTGCGACGATCTCGCCCTCACGGGTGGAGAACTCGCCGTAAGTGCGCTCATTTTCGGCATCGCGGAATCGCTGCAGCATCACCTGACGGGCGGTAGTGGCGGCGATACGGCCAAAGCCCTCAGGAGTGTCGTCCCATTCGCTGATGAGGTTGTCGTCGGCGTCCACCTCCCGCGCGATCACGCGGACGACGCCGGTCTTGCGGTCGATCTCGATGCGTGCGTCGGTCTGGTGACCCTGGGTGTGGCGGTATGCGGTCAGTAGCGCGGATTTGATCGTTTCCAGTAGCTCATTGACCGAGATGCCACGGTCCACCTCGATCGCATGCAATGCGGCCATGTCGATGTTCATCCGCCGCCCTCCTCAGCACCACCACTGCCACTGCGCAATTTCCCCTCGAAGAGGAGTTCCATCTCGCGTGGATCCGGCCGGCCAAACTCCACCTGGACCACCGCGCTCGCAATTTCGTCGAGGGGAATCTGCCGCACGGCGGGTTTGGCGCCGCGATCGCCGCAGACCACCACCCGTACCTGATCGTCGACGACGTCGCCGAGTCGAACGGTGACTTCGGAGCCGTCGGTCAATGTCACGTCGGCCTTGCGTCCGCGGGCCCGGCGGAAGTGCCTTTCCGAGGTGAGCGGCCGATCGACGCCGGGCGAACTGACTTCGAGGATGTAGTGTCCTTTGACCTCGGCGCCCGCATCGAGCAGGCCGGACGCCGACCGGGACAACGACGCGATGGTGTCCAAATCCAGCGGAACGTCACCGTCGGCGACGACGGTGATGCGCGGCGGCCGCGCGGTTGCTTGAACGACCACGTCTTCGATCTCGAAGCCGGCGCGCGCGAACTCGTCATCGAGCAGCTCTATCACCTGCTTCTGTGACGGCAACACCGTCGCCACGGCGAGCTCCTCATCTTGAGTTGTCTGCATCTATCGAGGTCCAATCGCCAACGATACGCCAGAAGCAAGCTCGAACGAGGACATCTTCAGGTCGTCCTTGAGGTCGTCGTCGTGTGGTCGATGAGTCCCGCTTCGCCGCTGCCTGATCGCGCCTAGTCGTCCCTTCTGAGTCCCCAATGGCAGGATGTTGGGGTGCCCAGCACAGGACCCGTCATCAACAGGCGGGGTGTGCTCGCCGGTGGCGCCGCTCTCGCTGTGCTTGGGGTGGCCGCATCCGCCTGCGGTGAGCCCCCGCCCAAGCCCCCCGCCGTCGAAGAGCTGCTGGGGCCCTTAGACCAGGCCAGACGCGACACCTCGCTCGCCTCCGCCGCTGCGGACGCCGTCGGCAGCCCGCCGCAGATCGCCGCGGCGCTGACCGTGGTCGCCACCCAGCGGGCCGCGCACGCCCGTGCACTGTCCACGGAGATCGCCCGCGCCGCCGGCAAGCTCTCCGCCTCATCGAGCGAAACGACCAGCCCCAGTCCCACCGGCCAGGCTGCAACTTCACAGGCTCCGCCTCCGCCGCCACCCGTCTCCGACGTGATCGATGCGCTGCGCGCGTCAGCCGAAAGCGCCAGCCGGCTGGTGTCCACCTCGTCGGGCTACCGGGCCGGGCTGCTGGCCTCCATCGCCGCTTCCTGCACCGCTTCCTACACGGTTGCGCTGGTGCCGGGAGGTCCCTCGATATGACCTCGGCCGAACCCACTCCGGGCGGCACGCCGAAGCGGTCTCCCACCGGCCCAGCCGGTGGCAAAGACGCCGAGGTCACGGCGCTGACGGACGCCCTCGCCATCGAACACTCGACCATCTACGGCTACGGCATCGTGTCCGCGCTGTCGCCGCCGGGCGTCAACGACCTGGTGGTGGAAGCGCTGCTGCAACACCGGCAACGTCGCGACGACGTCATCGCCATGCTGGACGCCCGCAAAGTCACTCCCCCGGTCGCCGCGGCCGGCTACCAGTTGCCGTTGCTGGTGGCCAGCGCGGCCGACGCGGCGCGCCTGGCCGTGCGGATGGAGAACGACGGCGCGACGGCCTGGCGCGCGGTCATCGAGCACGCCGACACCGCGAGTGACCGTGCCTTTGCGTCCACTGCCCTGACCCAGAGCGCGGTCATGGCCGCCCGATGGAACCGGGTGCTGGGAGCCTGGCCCATCACCGCAGGATTCCCGGGCGGCAACGAATAACCGGGAATAGCCGGGCTAACCGCTGACGGCGGCGGCGATATCGGCGGCCAGCGAGGCGCCGGTGGGCAATTCGCGGGTCTGACCGGTGAAGCGGTCCCGCAGCTCGACCACGCCGTCGGCCCAGCCGCGCCCCACCACGACGATCCAGGGCATGCCCAGCAGCTCGGCGTCCTTGAACTTGACGCCCGGCGAGGCCTGACGGTCATCGAGCAGCACTTCGACGCCGAGCCGATCCAGTTGGTCGGCCAGTTCGGCGGCGCCGGCGCGGGCCTCGGCGTCCTTGTTGGCGATCACCAGGTGCACACCGAACGGCGCGATCGACGACGGCCAGCGCAGGCCCAGTTCGTCATGGTGCTGTTCGGCGACGACGGCAACCAGTCGCGACACCCCCAGGCCGTAGGAGCCCATGGTCGGGCGTACCGGCTTGCCGTCCTCGCCGAGTACGTCGACGGCGAAGGCATCGGTGTATTTGCGGCCGAGCTGGAAGATGTGCGCGATCTCGATGCCACGCGCCGACACCAATGGGCCGGCACCGTCCGGGGAGGGATCGCCTTCGCGGACCTCGGCGGCCTCGATGGTGCCGTCGGCGGTGAAGTCGCGGCCGGCCACCAAGCCGACGACGTGGCGGCCGGGTTGGTCGGCTCCGGTGATCCAGCTGCTGCCGTCGACCACGCGCGGATCCACCAGATAACGAACACCATTGTCCCGCAGCGCTTTCGGGCCGATATATCCCTTGACCAGGAACGGGTGCCTGGCGAAGTCTTCGTCGCCGAGGAAGGCGAAGTCGGCAGGATGCAGCGACGCAGCCAGCCTCTTGTCGTCGACCTCGCGGTCACCCGGCACGCCGATGGCCAGCAATTCCCAGTCACCGCCGGGCCGGCGGACCTTGAGCAGGACGTTCTTCAGGGTGTCCGCGGCGGTGACGTCGCGGCCCAGGCCGGCCTCGTTTGCCCAGGCCACCAGGGTCGCGATGGTCGGCGTGTCGCCGGTGTCGTGCACTACCGCCTCGGGCAAGCCATCGGTGGGCAGGGCCTCCGGGCGGGCGGTGATGACCGCTTCGACGTTGGCCGCGTAGCCGGACTCTATGCACCGCACGAAAGTGTCCTCACCGACCGGACTCTCGGCCAGGAACTCTTCGGAGGCACTGCCGCCCATCGCGCCGGACACGGCAGACACGATGACGTATCGCAGCTTCAGCCGATCGAAGACGCGCTGGTAGGCCTCGCGGTGCGCGCGATAGGCAGCCTTGAGCCCGGCGTCGTCGATATCGAAGGAGTACGAGTCCTTCATGACGAATTCCCTGGCGCGCAGGATGCCGGCCCGCGGACGCGCCTCGTCCCGGTATTTGTTCTGAATTTGGTACAAGGTCAGCGGAAAGTCCTTGTAGGAGCTGTACTCACCCTTGACGGTCAGGGTGAAGACCTCTTCATGCGTCGGGCCCAGCAGGTAGTCGTTGGTGCGACGGTCCTTGAGCCGAAACACGCCCTCGCCGTATTCCGTCCACCGGTTGGTGGTCTCGTATGGCGCCCGTGGCATTAAGGCGGGGAACAGGATCTCCTGTCCGCCAATGGCGTTCATCTCCTCGCGGACCACGCGTTCGATGTTGCGCAGCACCCGCAGCCCGAGCGGGAGCCAGCTGTACAGGCCGGGCGCGACCGGCCGGATGTAACCGGCTCGGATCAGCAGCTTGTGGCTGGGGACTTCGGCGTCGGCGGGATCGTCACGCAGGGTGCGCAGGAACAGTTTCGACATCCGGGTGACCACAGCGGGCAAGCCTAACGGTTGCGAGAAGACGTGCCGCGGGGGCGGCGAAGATGATGACGGCTACAGCTCGCCGGCGTCGATCGCGTCCTTGACTTCCTGTGCGTGGGCAACCTGGTCGGGTGTGTAGCCGATGAACAGCGCCGCGCCGCCGACGATGACGGCCACCCCGGCCACCCACAGCAGGCCATAGGTATAACCCTGGTCGAGGGCGTGCAGTTGGAGGTCGTTCATGAACTTCACCGGCACGGTGGTACCGCCCAGGTACAAGGTGCGCGAGGTGATCACGGCCTGGATGACGGCCAGCACCAGCGGGCCGCCCAGGCTCTGCAGCATCAGTGCGATCGCCGACACCGGGCCAATCTGGTCGAAGCCGACACCGGCGATCGCCGACAGCATCAGCGGGACGGTGGCCATGCCGATCCCGATGCCGCCGACGACGATCGGCAGCACCAGGTTGGGGAAGTAGGCGGCGCCCCGGTGCATGAACGCCCAGCCGTAAATCATCGCCCAGAACAGCAGGATTCCCCCGCCGATGGTCAGCACCCGCGGCGAAAACCGTGACACCAGCTGCGAGGACACACCAAGGCCGATTCCCATCGCGATAACGAACGGAATGAAGCCGACGCCCGCGTGCAGCGCGCTGTAGCCGAGGATGTCCTGCACGTAAAGCCCGATGCACACGGTGAGGCTGAACATGAGTCCGCCGGCGAGGAAGATCGCAGTGAATGTGACCAGCCGGTTGCGGTCCTTGAACAAATGGAATGGCACGACGGGGTTTTCGGCGGTGCGCTCGACGATCACGAAAGCTATGGCGGCAGCCAGGGCCACCACGCCCGAACCGATGGTGGTGAGCGAGACCCAGCCCTTTTCCGGACCCATCGAGAAGGCGAAGACGGCTGCGGTGCACGCCAGTGTGGCCAGCATGGCCCCGGCTGCGTCCAGCTTCATTCGCTCCCGGTTGGTTTCCCGCAGGGCGGTGCGGGCCAGGTAGATCATCAGCAGACCGATCGGCACGTTCACCAGGAAGGCCAGCCGCCAGGACCACTCGGTCAGCGCCCCGCCGACCACCAGACCCATCACCGAGCCGACCGCGGTCATCGCGGCGAACACCGCCGTCGCGAAATTACGCGCGGGCCCCTTGGGGAATGTGGTTGCTACCAGCGCCAGCCCAGTGGGCGATGCGATGGCCGAGCCCACGCCCTGTGACAACCGGGCGATGACCATCGTGACCTCGTCCCAGGCAACCGCGCACAGCACCGAGGAGATGGTGAACAGCGCGACGCCGACGATGAAGGTGCGCTTGCGCCCGATGGTGTCGCCGAGGCGGCCGCCGAGCAGCATCAGCCCGCCGAACGTCAGCACGTAGGCGGTGATCACCCAGCTGCGGCCCGCGTCGGACAGACTCAGCTCGTTCTGAATCTTAGGAAGCGCGACGATGGCGACGGTGCTGTCCATGGTCGCCAGCAGCTGCATTCCACCGATCGCGACGACTGCGGCAATAAAGCGACGGGAGGGCAGCCAAGCCGGGTAATACCTGCTCGTACGTTCTGGGGCGGTCTCCGCCGGGCGCGCGGTGCGCTCCTTGGCCGGACGATCGGGGCGCGCAGACGTCATATTATTGACCGCGCGCTCTGTGTCGTTGAGAGCCGTCATAACGGGTTACCTTACAGTAATCTTAAGAATTGTTTAAACGGCGAACGCCGCCACCGGCCCGATCACGATGATCGCGGGAGGTCGGATCCCCTCGGCCCGGACCTTCTCCGGCGTGTCGGCGAGAGTCGCCCGCAATGTGTGCTGAGCGGCCGTGGTTCCGTGTTGGACGATCAGTACCGGCGTATCCGCAGGTCGGCCGCCTTTCAGCAGCGCGTCGGCGAAAAGTTCGATGCGCTCGACCGCCATCAGCAAAACAATCGTGCCGGACATTGCCGCCAGTGCGTTCCAATTCACTAACGATTCGGGGTGGTCGGGTGCCAGATGGCCGCTGACCACCACAAATTCGTGATTTATGGCCCGGTGAGTGACCGGAACGCCCGCTAAAGCGGGCACAGCTATGGCGCTCGTCACACCTGGCACCACGGTGACCGGAATTCCGGCGTCGACGCATGCCAGTACTTCTTCATATCCACGCGCGAACACGAATGGATCGCCCCCTTTGAGGCGGACGACGAAGTTGCCGGCGCGGGCGCGCTCGATCATGACGGTGTTGATGGCGTCCTGTGCCATCGCCCGGCCGTACGGGATCTTGGCCGCGTCGATGACGTCGACGTGCGGCGGCAGCTCGGCAAGCAGCTCGGGCGGCGCCAGCCGGTCGGCGACCACGACGTCGGCCTGGGCCAGCAGGCGACGGCCGCGCACCGTGATGAGTTCTGGGTCGCCGGGGCCGCCCCCGACCAGCGCCACCCCGCCACGCACCACGTCGGAACTCTCTGCGCTTTCCGGGGTGATGACGCCCGTTTGCAATGCCTCGCGGATGGCCGAACGGATGGCCGCCGACCGGCGGTGCTCACCACCGGCCAGCACTCCGACCGACAGCCCGGCATAGCTGAACGAAGCCGGCGTCACCGCGGTCCCTTCGAGCGCGATGTCGGCGCGGACACAGAAGACCCGACGGCGATCGGCCTCGGCGACGACGGCCGCGTTCACCTCCGGGTCATCGGTTGCCGCGATCGCGTACCAGGCGTCGTCGAGATCGCCGTCGCGATATTCACGCACCGACAGGCTGATGCCTTCCATCGCCTCGACCGCGCGGGTCGCGCTGCGAGATATGACGTGTACGTCCGCGCCGCTGGCGATGAGCAGCGGTAACCGGCGCTGGGCGACCGTGCCGCCACCGACCACGACGACCTTCTTGCCGGCCAGTCGCAGGCCCACCAGGTAGGGGCTCTCAGTCACCGGGCAAGTTTAGTGGTGATCGCCAGCGCGGCCGTCAGGCCGGGCGCAGCGGGTCACCACCATCAGACGTAGTGGCGGTTGTTTCCACGCCGCGAATGTGACGGCACTGCGAATCTCGGCCGAACTTTTCGCAAAGGCTTCACGCTCGCGGACGCTTGGCGTGGGCGACGAAGCGCGCCACCGCTTGCGGCGCCGCAGCCGGATGGGTGTGCAGGTACGACGCGTGTACGCCGGCGTGCACCGCCCCTTCTCGCACGCGCTCCACGTCCTGCCCCCGGTACACCCACGCCGGCTGGTAGCTGTCGGTGAATGTGACCGCGGTCCGGTGGAATTCATGACCGACCACCCGCTCGCCGGGACAGTAGAGCGGCGAGGCGGTGACCGCGATGGCGTCGCGATAGCCCAGGCTCAGCTGCTGGGTAAACCTTCCCGACCCGGCCAGCACTCCGCACATCGGGTATCCGTCGAGCTCGGAGATCAGGTAGATCAGTCCGGCGCATTCGGCATGCAGCGGCGCGCCGGTCGCGGCCAGCTCCTTGATCTGTCGGCGGGCGACGTCGTTGGCGGACAGCTCCGCGGTGAACTGTTCGGGAAAACCGCCGGGCAGCAGCAGCGCGTCCGTGTTGTCGGGCGATGCGTCGACGAGCGGGTCGAACTCGACAACCTCGGCACCGGCTGCACGAAGCAGTTCGGCATGTTCGGCGTAGCCGAAGCTGAATGCCTTTCCGCTCGCCACCGCGACCACGGCTTTTCGGGCGGGCTGGTCACCGGCCTCGCCGACCGCGGCAACAGGGTCCCATGGCGGCCCGGCGACCCGGCTCGCCGCGGCCGCGAAAACTGCTGCCAGATCGACGTGTTGAGCCACCAGAGCACTCATGGCCTCGACCGCCTGTCGCGCGCGACGGCCGTATTCGACCGCGGTGACCAGCCCCAGATACCTTGTGGGCAGCTCTAATTCAGCAAAGCGGGGAATCGCCCCGAGGACCGGGACGCCGGCCTGCTCGCAAGCCTGTCGCAGCACCTGCTCGTGTCTGGGCGAACCGACCCGGTTGAGGATCACACCGGCGATCATGGTCGCGGTATCGAACGTGGAAAAGCCGTGCAGCAGAGCGGCAATGCTGTGACTCTGGCCCCGCGCGTCAACGACCAGGATCACCGGGGCGCCGAGCAGCCTGGCGACGTGTGCGGTGGACCCGGCTGCCGGGCCGGCGGCATCGGGCCCGATCCGCCCGTCGAACAGGCCCATCACGCCCTCGACCACGGCGAGGTCGAGGCCTGCGGTGCCGTGTAGGTACAGCGGCCCGATGAGCCGCTCTCCTACCAATACCGGGTCGAGGTTGCGGCCGGCGCGTCCCGCGGCCAGGCCGTGGTAGCCGGGGTCGATGAAATCCGGGCCGACCTTGAAGGGGGCGACGCTATGACCTGCCTGCCGCAGAGCTCCGATCAAACCC
Organism: Mycobacterium sp. NGS41; assembly: GCF_059812725.1. NCBI lineage: Bacteria > Bacillati > Actinomycetota > Actinomycetes > Mycobacteriales > Mycobacteriaceae > Mycobacterium > Mycobacterium sp. NGS41. The sequence continues at coordinate 32,469 of NZ_JCALDF010000016.1, read as the reverse complement.
GTTGCGACCGTGGTCTTCCCGCTGCCCGACGCTGGGGCGGCGACGACGACAGCAGGGGTCGAGGTCACGGCGCGCCCAGGTGGCGCGAGCGTGCGCAAAATGCCACCCGACACGGCGTGTCGCCGTACAAACGCGCACGCTCGGCAGGGGGCGACGCGGCGCTCACCACTCGATGCCCTTCTGCCCCTTACGCCCCGCGTCCATCGGGTGCTTGACCTTGGTCATCTCGGTGACAAGATCCGCGGCCTCGACCAACCGCGGCGGGGCATACCGACCGGTGATCACCACATGCTGGTGGCCTGGGCGGGCCAGCAAGACATCTACCACCTCGTCGACGTCGACCCATCCCCACTTCAGCGGGTAGGTGAACTCGTCGAGCACATAGAAGTCGTGCTGCTGCGCGCCCAGCCGGCGAGCGATCTCGGCCCACCCGTCCGCTGCGGCCGCGGCCTGATCTTGTTCGCTGCCGGCCTGACCCGACTTACGCGTCCAGGACCAGCCGGCGCCCATTTTGTGCCATTCCACCGCTCCGCCGATACCATCCCGGTCGTGCAAGTCGCCGAGCTGACGAAAGGCCGCCTCCTCACCGACCTTCCACTTGGCGCTCTTGACGAACTGGAAGACGGCGACACTGAGGCCCACGTTCCAGGCCCGCAACGCCATTCCGAATGCCGCTGTCGACTTTCCCTTGCCCGCGCCGGTGTGCACCGCCAGGATCGGCGTGTTGCGCCGCGCCCGGGTAGTCAGGCCATCGTCGGGAACGTGGAGCGGACGACCTAATGGCATAAGCGTTTATCCTCGCAGGCTCAGGCAGCGCTGCGTACGGCCTGCATCAGATGATCGGCGTGCAGCTGCTCGAGGCGTATCGCGGGCGCACCGAGTTGACGGGCCAGCTGTCCGGCCAGCCCCAGCCGCACGTATGACGTCTCGCAATCCACGACCACCGCGGCCACACCTTCGGCGACCAGTCGTGCCGCCGCGGTTCGACTGCGGCCCAGCGGGTCTGGGCCCGCGGTGGCCCTGCCGTCGGTGAGCACCACCACCAGTGGACGCCGGGCGCGGTCGCGGACCCTCTCGCGGAGCACCAACTCGCGCGCCGCCAGCAGGCCCTCGGCGAGCGGGGTCCGGCCGCCGGTGTCGAACCGAGCCAATCGCCGCCCCGCGATGTGCGCCGACGACGTCGGCGGAAGCAACAGCCGCGCCTCGTGCTGACGGAACGTGATCACCGCGACCTTGTCGCGCCGCTGGTAGGCGTCACGCAGCAGCGACAGCGTCGCCCCGCTGACCGCGGCCATGCGGTCGCGCGCTGCCATCGAACCCGAAGCGTCGACGACGAATATCACCAGGTTGCCTTCGCGCCCTTCGCGGACTGCCCGGCGTACGTCGTCCGGCCCCGGCCGCAGCGGCCCCGCTCCGGCGGACTGCTCGGCGGCCGAGAGCAGGGTGGCGAACACGTGCAGTCCGCCCACGGCGTCGCCATCTACGGCCGCCACCACAGCACCGAACCGGTTGCGGGCGCGCGAGCGTCGTCCGGGCGCGCCCTCACCGATACCCGGGACGGTCAGCGCGCGGGTACGAAAGACTTTCGACGGCGGCGCGCTGGGCCTGGCCGGCTGCGGGGGTTTCGAGTGCGAATTCTGTTGTTGCGGAGCTGCTTCCATGTCGATGGACTGCCCGCCTCCCGGCGGTTCCGGGTCGGGCTCGGGCTCCGGGTCACCGCCGGCCTGCCGTAGCGCCTCATCCAGCTCGTCGCGGTCGATGCCATGATCGTCGAACGGGTCCCGGCGGCGGCGATGCGGCAATGCCAATTCGGCCGCCATCCGGATGTCCTGCTCCTCGACCGTGCGCGCGCCGCGCCAGGCGGCGTGCGCGACGGCGGTCCGGGCCACCACCAGATCGGCTCGCATGCCGTCGACGTCGAACGCCGCACACAGCCCCGCGATACGCCGTAACTCGTTGTCCGGCAACACAACGTCGTCGACCAGAGCCCGGGCCGCGGCTAACCGGTGAGCCAGTTCGGTGTCGTCGTCGGCATAGCGTTCGGCGAACGCGTCCGGGTCGGCCTCGTAGGCCATCCGCTGCTGGATGACCTGCACCCGCACGTCGACCTCGCGCGACGCGTGCACGTCGACGGTGAGACCGAATCGGTCCAGCAGTTGCGGACGTAGCTCGCCCTCCTCCGGGTTCATCGTGCCGATCAGCACGAACCGGGCCTCATGTGAATGCGAGATGCCGTCTCGTTCCACGTGCACCCGCCCCATCGCGGCGGCGTCGAGCAGTACGTCGACCAGATGATCGTGCAGCAGGTTGACCTCGTCGACGTAGAGGACCCCGCCATGTGCGCGGGCCAACAGACCGGGTGAAAACGCATGCTCGCCGTCACGCAGCACCCGCTGCAGATCCAGTGACCCGATCACCCGGTCCTCGGTGGCTCCCAGCGGCATCTCGACCAGGGCAGCACCCGCATCTGCCGCGTCGCTTCCAGTCGCTGCGGCCAGCAACGCGGCCAGACCGCGAACCGCCGTCGACTTGGCGGTGCCCTTCTCCCCGCGGATCAGCGCACCGCCGATTTCCGGGCGCACGGCGCACAGCAGCAGCGCGAGGCGCATCTGATCGTGACCCACGATGGCACTGAACGGATAGGGCTTCACGGCTTCTCCGCCAGACCGGAGCCGGGTCCGCCCGCCGACGATGCAGGCCGGCTATCGGCCTGAGGAGTAGGCGGGCGTGAGGGCTTAAGCATGGGCACGTGCGGAATGCCGTCGTCGACGAAATCCGCACCGTCTCGGACAAATCCGTGCTGGGCATACATGTCCGCCAGGTATGCCTGCGCGTCGATCCGGCACGGATAGTCGCCCACTTCGGCCAGGGCGGCGCGCAGCAGCCGGGTGGTGTGACCTTGTCCGCGTGCGCTGCGTTTGGTGCACAGCCGGCCGATCCGGAACGCTTTCTCTCCCCCGGCGTGTTCTTCCATCAGCCGCAGCGTACAGATCACCTCTCCCTCAGGCGTTTCCAGCCAGAAGTGTCGCGTTTCGGCGAGCAGATCACGTCCGTCCAATTCCGGGTACGGACAGGCCTGTTCGACGACGAACACCTCCACCCGCAACTTGAGCAGCTCGTAAAGGATCTGGGCGTCAAGGTCTTTGGCCCATACCCGGCGCAGCGCCTCGGTTGCGGTCACGACACGCTGTCCAACTGCAACGCCTTGGTGCCCCACGACCACACCTCGTCGAACAGCGCCGGTTCCTCCGAGAGCCGCGCCCCCAGCGACGGCACCATCTCCTTGAGCGTCGGCTGCCAGGAGGGATACCGGTTGGCAAAGCAGCGTTCCAGAACGTCGAGCATGATCGGCACCGCCGTCGAGGCACCGGGTGAGCCGCCCAGCAGCCCGGCGATGCTGCCGTCGGCCGCGCAGACCACCGTGGTGTTGAACTCCAGCACCCCACCCTTGCTCCCGCCCCGCCGGATCACCTGCACCCGCTGCCCGGCCACGGTCAGCTCCCAATCCGAATCCACTGTGCTGGGGGCAAATTCGCGCAGGACCCGGACCCGGTCGGGTTGGGTGAGCCGCAGTTGCCGGATCAGATAGTTGAGCAGCCTCGTCTGGGTCACGCCGACACCGAGCATGGGCACCACATTGCCCGGCCTGACCGATCGCGGCAGGTCGCTGAAGTGCCCGTGTTTCAAGAACTTCGGCGACCAACCGGCATACGGGCCGAACACCAGCCACGACCTGCCGTTGACGAACCGCAGGTCTAAGTGCAGCGCTCCGAGCGGCGGGGCACCCGGCGACGGAACGCCATACACCTTCGCCCGGTGCGCATCAGTGAGCAAGGGATTGTCGGTGCGCAGGAACCTACCGCCGATCGGGAAGCCGGCGAATCCTCTGATCTCCTTGATGCCGGACTTCTGCAACAGCGGCAGTGTGTCACCGCCGGCCCCCGCGAAGACGAATTTGGCGTTCAGCTTGCGCTTTTCGCCGGTGCGACGGTTGCTGACGGTCAAGGTCCAGCTGCCGTCGGACTGGCGTGACAGACTGCGCACCTCATGGCCGAACAGCGCGGTAGCGCCGTTGCGCACCGCGTACCCGACGAGCTGCCGGGACAGTGCACCGAAGTCGACGTCGGTGCCGTCCTGCGCCCAGTTGAGCGCAACTGGCTCGGAGAAGTCGCGTTTGGCCGCCATGAACGGCAGCCGGCGGGCGAACTCGTCGGGGTCGTCGATCAATTCGGTTCGGGCGAACAGCGGGTTATCGGCCAGCGCCTGCTGCCGCCGCCGCAGGTAGTCGACGCGGTGTGCGCCGTGCACGAAGCTGACGTGCGGGACGGAGTTGACGAAGCTGCGGTCGTCAAGGATGCCGTTCTCTGCGGCGTACGCCCAGAACTGGCGGGTGACCTGGAATTCCTCGTTGATGCGGACCGCTTTGGTGATGTCTATCGAGCCGTTGGGATTTTCTGGCGTGTAGTTGAGCTCGCACAGCGCGGAGTGGCCGGTGCCGGCGTTGTTCCAGGGACTGCTGCTTTCGGCGCCGACGGCGTCCAGCCGTTCGATCAGCGTGATCGACCAGTCCGGTTCCAGCCGTCGCAGCAACGCCGCCAGTGTGGCGCTCATGATGCCCGCGCCCACCAGCACGACGTCAGTTCTGGCTAGCTGTGCCACCCGCGATCGTTGGTCCTTCCTCGGCTGTGCCGCCACCAAGGTTATCCCGATGCGAGGCCAACCGGATTTGTGCACCACAGAAGCAAAAGCGCTGACCACGCTCTAAGCTGGCCCCGTGACCGTCGGGGCGACTGGCTGGGTGCCCGATGTCCTGCCCGGCTATTGGCAGTGCACGATCCCGCTCGGGCCCGATCCCGTCGGCGAGGGCGACATCGTCGCGACCCTGATACGACGCGGCGACCCGGCACGCGCCGATCATGCGGTGCTGGCGGTACACGGCTTCACCGACTACTTCTTTCACACCGAGGTGGCCGATCACTTCGCCAACCGCGGCTTCGCCTTCTACGGAATCGACCTACAGAAGTGCGGCCGCTCCCGGCAGGCCGGCCAGACGCCGCACTTCATTCGTGACTTGTCGCACTACGACACCGAACTCGAACACGCACTGACGACCATCCGCGACGACACCGGCTCGGGCCAGGTGCTGGCATACGGCCACTCCACCGGCGGGCTGGTGATCGCGCTCTGGCTGGACCGGCTGCGGCGACGCGGCGCGACGGCCCGCGCCGGCGTCGGCGGCCTGGTGCTCAACAGCCCGTGGCTTGATCTGCAGGGTCCGGCGATTCTGCGGCTGGGCATGACCTCGGCCGCGATCGCCACGCTGTCGCGGCTGCGCAACAAAGGGGTGATCCGCGGCCAGGGCGGCGCCGGTTATGGGTCCAGCCTGCACCGCGACTACCACGGGGAATTCGACTACAACCTGGAATGGAAACCGGTGGGCGGCTTCCCGGTCACGCTGGGCTGGCTGCACGCCATGCGCCGCGGCCAGGCACGGCTGCATCGCGGACTGGACGTGGGCGTGCCCAACCTGATCCTGCGTTCGGATCACACGGTGCGCGAAGACGCCGGGCCGACCGCGCTGCAATGCGGCGACGCCGTTCTCGATGTCAGGCAAATAGCCCGCTGGGCCGGCTGTATCGGCAACCGCAGCACCATCATTCCGGTGACGGACGCCAAACACGACGTGTTCTTGTCGCTGCCGCAGCCGCGCCAGCTGGCTTTCCGCCACCTCGACCGTTGGCTGGACGACTATCTCAAGACCACGGACCACACCGACACGTCGGCATCGTCAGGGAAAGGGTAAGCGGCCCGGACACCATGGAAACCTACGACCTTGCGATCATCGGAACCGGTTCGGGCAACAGCATTCCCGACGATCGCTATGCCGCCAAACGGGTGGCGATCTGCGAACAGGGCACCTTTGGCGGCACCTGCCTGAACGTCGGGTGCATCCCGACGAAGATGTTCGTGTATGCCTCCGAGGTCGCCAGGACGGTCCGGGGCGCGGCGCGTTACGGCGTCGACGCGCACATCGACGGGGTGCGCTGGGGAGACATCGTCTCGCGCGTTTTCGGGCGGATCGATCCAATCGCGCTGGGCGGCGAGGACTATCGGCGCTCCTCGCCTAATATCGATGTCTACAGCCAGCACATCCGCTTCGGGCCGGTTCAGGCGGACGGGCGCTATCTGTTGCGCACCGACGCCGGTGAGGAATTCACCGCTGATCAGGTGGTGATCGCGGCAGGCTCGCGGCCGGTGATCCCGCCGGCCATCCTGGCGTCCGGCGTGGACTATCAGACCAGCGACACCGTGATGCGCATCGCCGAGTTGCCTGAGCATCTGGTGATCGTCGGAAGTGGCTTCGTGGCAACCGAATTCGCTCACATCTTCTCCGCGCTCGGAGTACGGATCACCCTGGTGATCAGGGGCGGCATGTTGCTGCGCCACTACGACGACACCATCTGCGAGCGGTTTACCCGTATCGCCTCAACCAAGTGGGAGCTACGCACCCACCGCAACGTCGTCGGGGCCACCAGCCGCGGCTCCGGGGTGGTGCTGGAACTCGACGATGGCTGCACGCTGAACGCCGACCTGCTGCTGGTGGCAACCGGTCGGCTGTCCAACGCCGATCAGCTGGACGCCGAGCAGGCCGGCGTCGATGTCGACAACGGGCGAGTCGTGGTCGACGAATACCAACGGACCTCCGCGCGTGGTGTTTTCGCGCTCGGTGACGTCTCGTCGCCGTATCAGCTCAAGCACGTCGCCAACCACGAGGCCCGAGTGGTGCAGCACAATCTGCTCTGCGACTGGGACGACACCGAGTCGATGGCCGTCACCGACCATCGGTTCGTACCGTCGGCGGTATTCACCGATCCCCCGCTGGCCACCGTCGGATTGACCGAAAACCAAGCCATCGCACGCGGATTCGATATTTCGGTCAAGATCCAGGACTACGGCGACGTCGCGTACGGCTGGGCGATGGAGGACACCACCGGCATCGTCAAGCTCATCGCCGACCGCCGCAGCGGGTGTCTGCTGGGCGCCCACGTCATGGGCTACCAGGCGTCGTCGATCATCCAGCCATTGATCCAGGCGATGAGCTTCGGACTGACCGCGGCCGAAATGGCGCGCGGCCAATACTGGATTCACCCGGCCTTGCCCGAGGTGGTCGAGAACGCGCTCCTAGGCCTGTGCTGACGGGCCCTTGCTCTGCTGGCACTGCGGGCAGAGGCCGTGCAGCGTCAGCCCGGCCCGCTCCGACAGCGCAAACGAGCTGCCCTCCATCGCGTGTTCCAACGCAGAGCTGAGTTGACGCGCGGGAACTTCGATAATCGATTCGCATCGGGTGCATACGGCGTGATGGTGCGGCGCGGTGGCCAGTCCGTACGTCGTCACGCCGCCGTCCAGGGTCAACGCGTGCAGCACGCCCTGATCGACCAGCGTGGTCACGGTGCGGTAGATGGTTGCCACGTCGGGCGGGTGGGCGCCGGGGCACTGGGTCGCGCACAGCCGCTGGTGGATCTCGGACACCGGCAGGTGCCCGTTGACCGGCTCGAGCACGGCCAACACCTGGATCCGCGATGTCATCCGCCGCAGCCCGCGGGCGCGCAGGAATTCACCGATCCGTTCGGTGACAGCCGGGTCCAGTGCCGACGGCTTAGGCGTCACTTATCCAGTGTCCCGCCGGACAGCGGCGATTGCCAGCTTTCGCCGTTAACGGAGCGTGGTTTTGCAAGTCAGTTGCATCCAGCTCGTCGGCGAACCTACAGTCGGGACTGTTGCGCTCTACCAATCTTTGAGAAGGACCGACGTGGCCGGTGGCGTGCTCGACCGTCAGTCTTCGCGGTCGGCGACGCTCCGTAAAGCCCTGACACCAGCGGAGTGGTCGCGTCTGGGATTGATGCTGGCGGTGATCCTCGCTCTGCATCTGGTCGGCTGGATCACTTTGGTGTTCATCGTGGATCCGGCACGGCTTAGCGTGGGCGGCAAGGCATTTGGCATCGGTATCGGCGTTACGGCCTACACGCTGGGTCTGCGGCACGCGTTCGACGCCGACCACATCGCCGCCATCGACAACACCACCCGCAAGCTGATGAGCGACGGGCAGCGTCCGCTCGCCGTCGGGTTCTTTTTCTCGCTGGGCCACTCCACCGTGGTCTTCGGGTTGGCGGTGCTGCTGGCGACTGGGTCGAAGGCCTTCATAAAGGCCACAGCCGGACCGGTCGAAGACGACTCATCCACGCTGCACCACTACACCGGGCTGATCGGTACCAGCGTCTCGGGCGTGTTCCTGTATCTGATCGCAATCCTCAACGTCATCGTCCTGGTCGGCATCCTTCGGGTTTTCGCGCGACTGCGCCGCGGCGAGTACGACGAGGCTCAGCTCGAACAACAGCTGAACAACCGCGGCTTGATCAACCGGTTTCTCGGCCGGTTCACCAAATCGATCACCAAGTCGTGGCACATGTACCCGGTCGGGTTGCTGTTCGGACTGGGTTTCGACACCGCCACCGAGATCGCCCTGCTGGTCCTGGCCGGGACCAGCGCAGCGGCCGGGCTGCCGTGGTACGCCATCCTGTGTCTGCCCGTGCTGTTCACCGCCGGCATGTGCCTGCTGGACACCATCGACGGCTCGTTCATGAACTTCGCCTACGGCTGGGCCTTTTCCAGCCCGGTGCGCAAGATCTACTACAACATCACCGTCACCGGGCTGTCGGTGGCCGTGGCCCTGCTGATCGGCAGCATCGAACTGCTCGGTCTGTTCGCCCGCCAGCTGGGTTGGCAAGGCCCGGTCTGGGAATGGCTGGGCGGCCTCGATCTCAACACCGCCGGCTTCGTCGTGGTCGGGATGTTCGTCGGCACCTGGGCTCTGGCGCTGCTGATTTGGCGCTACGGTCGCATCGAAGAAAGGTGGAGCTCGGCTCCCGAACGCTGAGCGGGCTCACCATTTTGGCGGCGCAGCCCCTCGGCCGAAGCCCCACGTCGCCTGTCCCAGCCGCGGCTTGCGCCGATCCTCTGCGGGATGCCGGCGATAGTTCGCCGCCAGCAACGGTTCCGGGTCTGCTCCCGCGACGAGGGCCAGGCATGGTGCGCCGAATTCGCACGTCTGGCAGTGGGCGCCGAAGGTCGGGGCGATGGCCGGCGCACCGGTCATCTGGATCGCCTCGGCGCCGATCCGCACGCCGACCGCGCCGATCTCGGCGCGACTGCGCCGGATTCGGGTGCGCCGCAGCGGACCCGCGGCGGTCTGCTCGACGGGGCCCGACTCGTCGCTGCGTGAGGTGCGCGCCGACAGCCGGCGGTGTTGCGGTATCGCGCGACCGCCACCGCTGGCCTCGCTCTGGCGCACCTGCGGAGGCCTACCCGCGATGTCGGCGGGCGGATCGAGCGGGCCGCGCAGACGCACCTCGTTGTGGATCGTGCCGGAGATCTCCATGCCCAGGTATTCCTGCTCCCAGGCCCAGCAGGCCGCGACGGCCGACTCGTCACCGATCAGCGCATCCAACTCCTGCCAGTCGTCGACGACCTGGTGGGTGACCACCCAATACTCGTCGCCGGCATCAATCGCCAAGAGATCGATCTGGCAGGCATAGACCACCGCCGATCCGTCCGGAGCCGTCAACCCCCGCTCGGGGTCCCTGGGGTCGGGCACCATTCCCTGGACGTCGTGGCTGATCTTCACCGGCGCGAAGTCGTCGACCGTGCCGGCCCACTCGCCGTAGGCGTCGACCAGCGCGATCGCGTCGGCGCGCGAATCGGTCGCATCGGATTCCTCCAGTGCGCGGACAACGGCCTTGTGCACCAGCGACTGCCTCACCTCGGGTTGCCAGTCCCACGTGCCCGGGTAGTAGTAGAAGGCGAGCGCGTCCTTGAGGACGGCGCGCAGCAAGCGGCCCTGGCCGGCCGGGCCGGTGACGGGCTCAAGGTCACGGCGGTGCGGCGACGCGAAATCCCACTGCCTCCGGCAGCGGTTGAACCTGACGCGGTCGTCGTCGGTCAGTGTGAATGCGGCCACGGCTCGCCAACCGGCCAGCGGCACCGGTCGGCGCGCGTGGCCATCGAGTCCAGCTCGGCGAGCAGGTCGCCGAAGAATTCCCGCAGCCCGTCTCGGTCCTTTGGCCACGACGCGGAGAACGACATCCACGTATCGGGCTCAGGCTGGTCGGTGCGGACGGGCCGGGTGGCGCCCGATACCGGAACGATCCACCAGTCATAGTCGTCCCCGCGGCGCGCCAGGTACACGACATCATCTCGGTCGGGGCGGTCCGCCTCGATCAAGGCCTCGAACGAGGCGAATAACTCATCGACATTCACTGCGCGCCCCGTGAGGCTAAGGGTAACCCCGATTCAGGTGTAGAAAAGTGCTCATGGGCCTCCCCGCGAGCGGACCCCGGTGACCGGCAATGCATGAGCTGTCACTGTGTGAAGCGATCGCCGGCGTCGTCAAGACGCACGCCGACGGACGCCATGTTGACGTCGTCCGGGTCCGGATCGGCGCACTGCGCCAAGTGGTGCCGGAATCGCTGTCCTTCTGCTGGACACTCGTCAGGGACTCCGAGAACATGCCCGACGCCGAGCTCGAACTCGAGTGCGTCGCCGCCGAAGTGAAATGCCGATCCTGCGGGCGGCAGTCGGAGATCACCTCGGCCTGGTCGATCTGGTGCCCGCAGTGCGATAGCTCCGATGTCCAGGTGCTCCGCGGCAACGAATTTCTGGTGACATCCCTGGACGTCTCGTGAAAGGTGTTCGGTATGGGTAGATTTCATCGCCACGACGACGGCAGCGTGCACACCCACGAGCACCATCATGGGGATCACGGGGATTTTCAGGGCTACGGGACCGGAAAACAGCGGATCGACGTGCTGGAGGCGATCTTCGCCGAGAACGACGTCCTTGCCGATGCCAACCGGACGGCGTTCGAGAGCAACGGGATCCGTGCGCTCAACCTGATGAGCTCGCCCGGCTCGGGGAAGACGACGGTGCTGCAGGCCACGCTCGACGCACTGGCCCGCGAGTTCGCGATCGGGGTGATCGAGGGCGACATCGCCACCGACCTGGATGCGGCCAAACTCAACGGCCGCGGCGCCCAGGTGTCTCTGCTCAACACCAGCAATGGGTTTGGCGGCGAATGCCATCTCGATGCGCCGATGGTCAGCCGTGCGCTACCGGGCCTCGACCTTTCCGGGCTTGACCTGGTGATCATCGAGAACGTAGGCAACCTAGTCTGCCCGGCGGAATTCGACGTCGGCGAGCACGCCAAGGCAATGGTCTACTCCGTCACCGAAGGTGAGGACAAGCCGCTGAAATACCCGGTCATGTTTCGATCTGTGGATCTGGTGTTGCTCAACAAGATTGATTTGGTGCCCCACCTCGATGTCGACGTCGACAGATATATCGCACACGTTCGCGAAGTCAATGCGGCCGCGACGATCCTGCCGATCAGCGCGCGCACCGGAGCCGGCATGGACGCCTGGTTCGGCTGGCTACGGCGGTTCACTCAACCCTCTTCCGACCTATGACGCCGCGGCTCGGCCGCGCCCGTGTTGCAAATGACTTGCAAGACAACGGGAAACCCGACAGCAAGCCTGGCTACTCGCCACCCGCGCACCGTTGACAACACCGGACAGCAGGCGTAGACCCAAAAACAGCGCTGTGCAAGTGGGCCGACGGTCGACTCCGGCAGCGCAGGAGCCCCAGCCCGGCCCCGGAAAGCTGCAACATGCCAACAGAAGCAGCAGTCAAAGCAGAAGAAACGTTGATCCACGTTCTCTGGATCAATGCGGGCCTGAGTTGTGACGGTGATTCGGTGGCGTTGACTGCCGCCACCCAGCCGAGCGTCGAGGAGATCGCACTGGGCGCGCTGCCCGGCCTCCCGCAGGTCGCCGTCCACTGGCCGTTGATCGACTTCGAATGCGGGCCCACTGGAGGGGCGGACGACTTCCTCGAGTGGTTCTTCAAAGCCGATCGTGGCGAATTGGAACCGTTCGTGCTGGTCGTCGAAGGGTCCATTCCCAACGAGAAAATCAAGGACGAAGGCTACTGGTGCGGCTTCGGCAACGACCCCGCAACCGGCCAGCCGATGACCACCAGCGAGTGGCTCGACCGGCTGACCCCCAAGGCCACCGCGGTCGTCGCAGTCGGGACCTGCGCCACCTACGGCGGCATCCATGCGATGGCCGGCAACCCCACCGGGGCGATGGGGGTGCCCGACTACCTCGGCTGGGACTGGAAGAGCAAGGCCGGTATCCCGATCGTGTGCGTTCCCGGCTGCCCGATCCACCCAGACAACCTGTCCGAGACGCTGACCTATCTGCTCTACATGGCCACCGGCCAGGCCCCGATGATCCCACTCGACGACGCACTGCGCCCGACGTGGTTGTTCGGAAGCACCGTGCACGAGGGGTGTGACCGGGCAGGCTACTACGAGCAGGGCGACTTCGCCACCGAGTACGGGTCACCGAAATGCATTGTCAAACTTGGCTGTTGGGGCCCAGTCGTGAAGTGCAACGTGCCCAAGCGCGGGTGGATCAACGGCATCGGCGGCTGCCCGAACGTTGGCGGCATCTGCATCGGATGCACGATGCCGGGCTTCCCGGACAAGTTCATGCCGTTCATGGACGAGCCACCGGGCGGCAAGGTCTCCACCACCGCGTCGGGTCTGTATGGCTCGGTGATCCGCAACCTGCGCGGCATCACCAACCGCACCCTCGACAAGGAGCCCAGCTGGCGCCACAAGGGCACGAAACTCACCACCGGCGCCCGTCGCACCTGGTAGTTACGTCGGCGTTGAGCAAGCAGCGCCATCCGGGTGACACCAAGGTATTTCCAAGTATTTGTATCGTCGCTATAGAGAGCGAAGCCCGATGACAACGATCATCCCTGAGCCGTCACATGCCACCCGCGAACCCGGCCAACTCGTCGAGATGGCGTGGGATCCGATCACCCGGATCGTGGGCAGCCTCGGCATCTACACCAAAATCGATTTCGAGAACAAGGAAGTCGTCGAGTGCCACAGCACGTCGTCGATCTTCCGCGGCTACTCGATCTTCATGAAGGGCAAGGATCCTCGCGACGCCCACTTCATCACCAGCCGCATCTGCGGTATCTGCGGCGATAACCACGCGACCTGTTCGTGTTACACGCAGAACATGGCCTATGGGGTCAAGCCCCCACACCTCGGCGAGTGGATCGTCAACCTCGGCGAGGCCGCGGAATACATGTTCGACCACAACATCTTTCAGGAGAACCTGGTTGGCGTCGACTTCTGCGAAAAGATGGTCTCCGAGACCAACCCGGGTGTGCTCGCCAAGGCGGAGAAGACCGACGCGCCGCACGCCGACGCGCACGGGTACAAGACCATCGCCGACATCATGCGGTCGCTCAACCCGTTCAGTGGTGAGTTCTACCGCGAGGCACTTCAGGTCAGCCGCTGGACGCGAGAGATGTTCTGCCTCATGGAGGGTCGCCATGTGCACCCGTCCACGCTGTACCCCGGTGGAGTCGGCACGGTCGCGACCGTTCAGCTGATGACCGACTACATGACCCGGCTGATGCGGTACGTGGAGTTCATGAAGAAGGTCGTCCCCATGCACGACGACCTGTTCGACTTCTTCTACGACGCACTGCCCGGTTACGAGAAGGTCGGCCTGCGCCGCACCCTGCTCGGGTGCTGGGGCTCCTTCCAGGATCCCGAAGTATGCAACTTCGCCTACAAGGACATGGAGCGTTGGGGCAACGCGATGTTCGTCACCCCCGGCGTGGTGGTGGACGGCAAGCTGGTCACCCACTCGCTGGTCGACATCAACCTGGGCATCCGGATCCTTTTGGGCAGTTCGTATTACGACGACTGGACCGACCAGGAGATGTTCGTCAAGACCGATCCGCTGGGCAACCAGGTGGACCGGCGTCACCCGTGGAACCAGCACACCAACCCGCACCCGCAGAAGCGGGATCTGGAGGGTGGCAAGTACAGCTGGGTGATGTCGCCGCGCTGGTTCGACGGCACCGACCACCTGGCGCTGGACACCGGCGGCGGTCCGCTGGCCCGGTTGTGGGCGACCGCGCTGGCCGGCCTGGTCGACATCGGCTACGTCAAGGCGACGGGGAACAGCGTGAAGATCAACTTCCCCAAGACCGCCCTGAAGGGCCCGGTGGAACTGGAGTGGAAGATTCCCAAGCACGGCAGCAACACCATCGAACGTGACCGGGCGCGGACCTACTTCCAGGCGTACGCGGCGGCGTGTGCGTTGCACTTCGCCGAAAAGGCGTTGGCGGAGATTCGGGCGGGACGTACCAAGACCTGGGAGAAGTTCGAGGTGCCCGACGAGGCCATCGGTTGCGGCTTCACCGAAGCGGTCCGCGGTGTGTTGAGTCACCACATGGTGATCCGGGACGGCAAGATCGCCAACTACCACCCGTATCCACCCACCCCGTGGAACGCCAACCCGCGTGACAGCTACGGCACGCCGGGCCCGTACGAGGATGCGGTGCAGGGCCAGCCGATATTCGAAGAGAACGATCGGGAGAATTTCAAGGGCATCGATGTCATGCGCACGGTGCGCAGCTTCGATCCGTGCCTGCCCTGCGGTGTGCACATGTACCTGGGTAAGGGCAAGACGCTCGAGAGACTGCACACACCGACGCAGTCGCCTGTCGGGGAGTGACTGATGGCCGATCGCCCGGCTAGACCCGCGGGAGCCCCCCAAACACCCCCGGGAACCTCCGAGAGCGACGCGCAATGGCGTACGGCGGGCGATCGAATCCAGACACTTCTGGATTCCTGCGCGGCGGGCGGGCCCGCAGCGCAGGAACGTGCCCGGCAGCTGGTCCGCGAGGTGGTCGGGCTGTATGGCGCCGCGCTGGAACGGATCATGCAGCAGTGTGCTGACGCGGGGTTGGCCGAGCGGCTGGCCACCGACGACCTGGTGGCCAGCCTGCTCCTGGTGCACGGCCTGCATCCGCACGACGTACACCGCCGGGTATCGGATGCGCTGGACCGGGTGCGGCCCTACCTCGGCTCACACGGTGGAGACGTCGATCTGATCGAGATCACCGACGGACCCGAAGGTGCCGGCGTGCGCCTCGCCTTCAAAGGCAGCTGCAAGAGCTGTCCGTCGTCGGCGGCGACACTGGAGCTGGCGGTGCAGGACGCGGTTCGCGCGGCGGCACCGGAGATCTCCTCGATCGAGGTGGTTACCGCGACACCGGCGGGGGTCATCCCGGCCGAATCGCTGCTGGCGCCGCTACGTTCGAACGGGCACGGCCCGACCACCTGGCATGCGGTGCCCGAGGTGGCCGATCTGGCGCCCGGCGAGGTCGGAGGCTTTCTGGTTGCCGGGACAACGATGCTGGCGTGCCGAGTCGGTGAACAGACGCTGGCCTACCGCGACCACTGCCCTATTTGCCGGGACTCGCTGGCTGGCGCGCAACTGACCATCCAGACCACACACGCGATGCTGCGCTGCCCACGCTGTCAAACGGATTTCGACGTGGTGCACGCGGGTGCGGGCCCGGACGGGGCTCACCTCGAGCCGCTGCCTCTGCTAGCCCGTGACGGCGTGCCGTCGGTGGCACTGCACGGCGAAGCGACAGGTGTGCCGGCATGACCCCGGAAAAGACGACGCCTTACGACGTGCTGGCCCGCATCAGCAGCGACGGCCGACCCCCGGAGCCGGCCGGCGAGCGCTGCGAAATGTGCTCCGATCCGATCGCCGACGAGCACCAGCACGTCGTCAATATCGCTGGCCGGCAGTTGATGTGCGTCTGCCGCGCCTGCTATCTGCTGTTCACCGACAGCGCCGCCGAGCTGCGCTACCGGGCGGTGCCGGACCGGTATCTGGCGTTCGGCGACTTCGCGCTGGATCGTCGGGCGTGGGAGGCACTGCAGATCCCGGTCGGCGTCGCCTTCTTCTTCACCAACTCGTCGCTGGGTCGCATGGTCGCCTTCTACCCCGGCCCGGCGGGGGCATGCGAATCCGAACTGGATCTGGCTTCCTGGAACAGACTGCGCGGCAACGACTCTCGGATCGACCTGCTGACCGACGATGTCGAGGCGCTGCTGGTACGAGTTCCCGAAGACGATGAATCCGCCCAGCCCCAGACATATCTCGTCCCGATCGACGTCTGCTACGAGTTCGTCGGACGACTGCGCACGCTGTGGCGGGGCTTCGACGGCGGCCAGGAGGCACGGGAGTTCATCGACGGCTTCTTCGCGCAGATCGCCTCGCGCGCAAGGGAAACGCCACTGGAGATCCCGCGATGACCGAGCCGATCGACCTCAGCTTCGCCGTTCTGGACGTGGCACCCGAGCCCTACACCGTAACACCAGTGCTGACCGCCCGCATAGGCGTCGTCGCCGGCAGTGACGATCCGGTACACGCGATCGCGCTGCGCTGCCAGGTGCGTATCGAGCCGCTGCGGCGTTCCTACTCCGACGAGGAGGCGCCCGGGCTAGTCGACTTGTTCGGGCCTCGCGAACGCTGGGCGACCACCCAACGCACCTTCCTGTGGCAGCACTGCACCGCGATGGTGCCGGGATTCGCCGGTAACACCACGGTGGCACTTCCGCTGGACTGTACCTACGACTTCGAGGTCGCCGCCGCGAAGTATCTACATGCCCTGCGCGACGGCTCGTTACCTCTTCAATTCCTGTTCAGTGGAACGATCTTCGTCAAATCCGAGCGCGGCTTCTCGGTGCAGCAAGTGTCCTGGAACTGCGAGGACGCCTATGATATGCCGATCACGGTGTGGCGCGACCTGATCGCCCAGCACTATCCGAATACCGGTTGGGTACGGCTAGGTCACGATACTGTCGCCGCGTTGTCCCGCTACAAGTCGGCACACGGAATGCTCGACCTCGATCATGCGGTCACGACGCTGCTGGCCGACGCGTCTGAGCGAGAGGTCGCCCCATGACCTACATATCCAGGACCTGGGACCGGGTCCGCGCCGTCGCCGACGCGGTGCTGTATGAGGGCTACCTGCTGTACCCATACCGCGGCACCTCGAGCAAGAACCAATCCCGTTGGCAGTTCGGCGTTCTGGGTCCGCCCGGTGCGGCCGAGGCCGGGCTGGGCGAAGGTGACACGCTGGCCGCGCAGTTTCTGGTCGACGGCGCGCAGGCGATAACGCTGGTAGCGCGGTTCCTGCAGTTGCAGCGTCGCCGCGCGGAACGCGACTTGGACGGCACCTTCGTGCCTGTCGACGAGCTGACCACCGCAACGGGTTCGTGGCTGACCTGGGATGAGGCCGTGGAATGTGAAATATCGTTCGGGCCGCTTGAGTTCGACGACCCAGCCCAGTGCTGGACACTGCCGGTGGTCGCGTCCGCGGGAACGGACGTTGAGTCGCTCGACGACGGTCGTCTGGTCCGCGAACGACAGGAGATACGTGGCGAACTGACGGTATCCGCCGAACCCGACGGCGACCTGTTACGAGTCTCGGTGCGTCTTGCCAACGTCGGTGCCGCGGCCGTCGACAAGAATGACGCGATTGCGCGGTCCATGATCGGCGCCCACCTGATCGCCGAAGTCGTTGGTGGCCGGTTCGTCTCGCTGCTCGAGCCGCCGCCAGGCGCGGCCGGGGCGGTGTCGCGGTGTCGCCAGCATCGCTGCTTCCCGGTGCTGGCCGGCCCGCCGGAAACCCAAGACCTGCTGCTGGTCTCGCCGATCATTCTCTACGACCATCCCGAGGTTGCCGAGCAGAGCAACACCGCGCTGTACGACTGCACCGAGATCGACGAGATCCTCACCCTGCGCGTGATGACCATGACCGACGAAGAGAAGGCGCAAGCCCGCGCCACCGACCCGCGGGCCGCCCAGATCATCGACCAGTGTGACGCCATGTCGCCTGAGCAGATGGCGCGCCTGCACGGCGTGCTGCGCGACCCGCACGACGCCGCAGGCCTTGTTCCCGAGATTCCGGAAGGCATCGACTGGTGGGATCCCCTGGCCGACAATGCGGTTCGGCCTGAAGTCGATGCGGTGCTGGTCAACGGGACGCCGCTGTCCCGGGGCAGCCGTGTCAGGTTGCGGCCGAGGCGTAACGCCGACGCTCAGGACATCTTCGTGGCCGGCAAGACTGCGCGGGTCACGTCGGTACACAAGGACGTCGAGGGAAACAAACACGTCGGGGTCGTCGTCGATGACGACCCGGCCGCCGACCTGCACGACTGGTATGGCCGCTACCTGTACTTCTCCCCCGACGAAATCGAGCCTCTTGATCCGCAGGCAACCTCAACAAATCCTGAAAGGAGTTCGGCATGGAAATCTTAGGTTGGGTGTTTCTTGCCCTTATCGGCATAGTCGTCCTGGCGGCTGTAACGATGGGGCTGGTGTCCCTGCCGGATGCCAAGCGCTATCTCAAGCTGCGCCGCATGTAGCGGAGTCGAACAGCTCGTGGCAGCACGCATCCTGGTCGCCGGAATCGGCAACATCTTCCTGGGGGACGACGGGTTTGGCTCCGAGGTGGTTCGGCACGCCGAGATCCCGCCGAACGATGAGTGCGTGCGCGTCGTCGACTACGGTATCGGCGGCATGCACCTGGCCTATGACCTGCTCGAGGATTGGGACACACTGGTTCTCGTCGATGCGGTGCCGAGCCGGGGCAGCCCCGGCACCCTGCACGTGTTCCAGGCCGACCACGAATCAAGTTCCCCCACAGCGGGCCTGGACGCGCACGGCATGGATCCGGAAACGGTGTTCGCCAGCCTGCGGGCGCTGGGGGGCAATCCGCCCTACACCGTGGTCGTCGGCTGCGAGGCGGGAAACGTCGAAGAAGGAATCGGCCTGACCGAACCGGTAGCCAAGGCCGTGCCCAGAGCAGCTCGCGCGGTGGAGGACATCGTCGCGGCGCTCCGCACTCGCGCAACTGCGCCGGCGCGGGAGGAGTGCTGAATTATGTGTCTCGGTATACCCGGTCAAGTGATCCGGATGCTGGACGGCTACGAGGGTCAGCTCGCACTCGTGGAGGTCACCGGGGAACAACGCAAGGTCAACGTCGGCATGCTGCCCGACGAGACATTCTCGGCCGGTGACTGGGTGATCATTCACATGGGCTTCGTCGTCGAGAAGACGGACCGTGCCGGAGCCGAACAGGCGATGGCCGGTCTGGAGTTGATGGGCCGCGGACCCAGCGATCCGTCGGTATACCCTGGGGCGGGCTGAAATGACCGCCAGCCCAATGACGCTCACCGTGTTATCAGAGACCGATAACGTCCGGCAGCGCTTCACCGTGACCGGTGTCGTCCAAGGGGTTGGCTTCCGTCCGTTTGTCCACCGCATCGCCAGCGAAATTGGCCTGGCCGGATTCGTCGGCAACGATTCGGGCGCGGTCTTTCTCGAAGTGCAAGGAGATCGGGCACGCGTCGGCGAATTCGCTCGTCGGCTGCGCGCCCAGGCGCCGCCGCTGGCGCGGATCGACACGATCTCCGTCGTCGATGTCGCACCGGATAACGCATGCAACAACGAGTTCCGGATCGTAGCGAGCCGGACAGCGCTCGGGGCCATCACTCCGATTCCTCCCGACATCGCGGTGTGCGACGACTGTGTGGCCGAGTTGTTCGACCCGAACGACCGCCGCTACCGGCACCCGTTCGTCACGTGCACCAACTGCGGACCGCGGTTTACCATCATCCGCGCGTTGCCGTATGACCGTCCGGCCACCACGATGTCGGCGTTCGACATGTGCGCGCGGTGTGCGGCCGAGTACCACGATCCGGCCGACCGCCGCTTCCACGCGCAACCGATAGCGTGTCCGGATTGCGGCCCCTCGCTGTGGTTTTCGTCGCCAGCGGGACGCATCGACCGTGCGGATGGCGCGCTCGCGGCCACCCAGCGGGCGCTGGCGGGGGGACCAGGAGGTCCCGTGGTCGCCATCAAGGGAGTCGGCGGTTACCACCTGGCCTGTGTTGTCGACGACGACGCGGCGGTGAGCGCGCTGCGGGCGCGAAAAGCGCGGGGCGCCAAGCCGTTCGCCATGCTCGCCCGAGATGTCGATGTCGCGCGGCGATATGCGTTCATCGACGACAGCGAGGCTTTGGTGTTGTCCAGCCCGGCCCGGCCGATCGTTCTGTTGCGACGGCGCCCCGGCGCGTCGGTTGCCGAGGCCGTTGCACCCGGCAGCCCGCTGCTGGGGTTGATGTTGCCCTACTCCCCGATCCATCACCTGCTGCTGTCGCCCGTGCCGGGCGCCGACGCGCCGGTCCCCGATGCGCTGGTTCTCACCAGCGCCAACCGCTCCGACGAGCCCATCTGCTTCACCGACGACGATGCCAGGCAGCGACTCCCGGCCTTGTGCGATGCCGTTCTCGATCATGACCGTCCGATCCAGGTGCCGTGCGACGACTCGGTGGTGCGCGTGGTCGACAACCGAGAGTTGCCGATCCGGCGGTCCCGCGGCTATGCCCCGCTGCCCGTCGATCTCGGTATTGCCGGCCCCGCCGTCCTGGCCGTGGGCGGCGAACTGAAGAACACCTTCTGCCTCACCGACGGCTCACATGCTTACCTGTCGGGCCACATCGGCGACATGGCGACCTGGGAGACGCTGCGCGCGTTCGAGCGCGCGGTGGCTCAACTCAGCGAAATACGGGGCGCTCCACTGCGATTGGCCGCAGACCTGCATCCGGCATACCACACTCGCAGCTGGGCGGAACGCCACGCGGACGATCGACCGCTGGATCTGGTCCAGCATCATCACGCGCATGTCGTCTCGTTGCTGGCCGAGCACGGACGCATCGGTCAACCCATCATCGGGGTTTCCTTCGACGGCACCGGATTCGGCTGCGACCAGACGATCTGGGGCGGAGAGATTCTGCGGCTCGGATGCGACAGCCACCGGTTCGTGCGGGCCGGCCACCTGCTGCCGGTCCCGTTGCCCGGAGGTGACGCCGCAGTCCGCAATCCATGGCGGATGGCGCTGTCCCAGCTGTGGACGGCCGGCATCGACTGGACCCCTGATCTGGCGCCGGTC
Source organism: Mycobacterium sp. NGS41 (assembly GCF_059812725.1). Lineage (NCBI taxonomy): Bacteria > Bacillati > Actinomycetota > Actinomycetes > Mycobacteriales > Mycobacteriaceae > Mycobacterium > Mycobacterium sp. NGS41. The sequence continues at coordinate 11,502 of NZ_JCALDF010000016.1, read as the reverse complement.
GCCGCGGCAACGCCGGACGAACTGCGGCTTACCCGCTCGCAATTGGAGAGCGGGACGGGGTGTGTGCCGTGTTCGAGCATGGGGCGGCTGTTCGATGCCGTCGCCTCCCTACTCGGGGTGCGGCACCGGATCGACTACGAGGGTCAGGCCGCGATCGAACTCGAAGCCCTCGCCGACTCGGCATTTCCCGGTGGCCTGCGACCCATGCCGTCGCTTACGGTGCGGCCCGACGGGGTGATCGATCCGGCCCCCTTGATGCGAACGCTGGTGTCGGCCTTGCGCACCGGCGCCGAGCCCGCGCTGCTGGCTGCCGCGTTCCACCAAGCGGTCGCGGAGGCCGTCGCGACGGCGGTCGGTCAAGTGGCCGGCGCGGTGCGACTGGTCGGGCTCACCGGTGGCGTGTTCCAGAACGTGCTGCTGCTGCGAGCGTGTCGGGAGCGGTTGCAGCTAGCCGGGTTTGAAGTGCTGACCCACCACACGGTACCGCCCAACGACGGCGGGCTGGCCCTGGGTCAGGCGGCGATCTCGCTGCTATCGGCGAGTGAGGAGACTGACTCGTGAAGCCAACCACCGCGATCGACCGAGGCCTCGGCGCCGAACTTGCCGAAGACCTGGCGGCGACCGCGTTCACCCTGGCCAAGCGGTTCGCGGCGGGTGCCACCATGTGGTCCATCGCACCGTCGTGGGAACCGCACGCCCTGCACATCGCGGTCGAGTTCGTGCATCCGGTGATCATGGGCAAGCGCGCGTTGCCGGCGGTCGCGTTGACCGGACCCGACCTCGTCGACCTGGTGCGGGTGTCGGTGAGTCCCGGCGACATCGTGATCGCGGTCTCCGGCGCAGACCATCCCGACGTCCGCTCGGTGATGCGCCGCAGCCCGGCATGGGGTGCCAGCACCATCTGGATTGGCAGTGGGGAACGGCCCCCAGCCGGAATGGCCGACCATGTGCTGTGGCTGGACGATCCCGACCCGCGGGTGCCCGCGACGGGTGGCTTCGTGCTGTTCTACCACCTGCTGTGGGAACTGACCCACGTGTGCTTCGAACACTCTGGCCTGCTGAAACCCGAACGTGCCGAAGACGTTTGCGTCACCTGCAGCGACGAGGGACACTTGGGCGAGGTGGTGGCGACCGCGGCCGACGGGCTGGCTGCGGTACGAACCGCGCGTGGTGTCGAGAAGGTGGTGACGACGCTGGTCGATCCGGTCACCGCAGGCGACTTGGTACTGGTCCACGCCGGCACGGCGATCGGCCGTGCGGAGGAGGAGCCGTGACCCACGACGAACCCACCAACTTCCTGTATCCGTTCATCGACGCACAGGAGGACGACCCCAAATCGCTGCTGGCCGACCTGGCCGCGTCGGCTCAGGCCAAAGCCTCTGAAAGCCTGGCATTGCGGCGCTCGACGCTGGAAGACAACGCCGACCTGCTAGAGCGGGCCGCCACCGAGATGGCGTCCCGTTTCGCCGCGGGGGGGCGGATGTTCACCTTCGGAAACGGCGGCAGCTGCACCGATTCCACCACGTTGGCCCGGCTGTTCGCCCGCCCGCCGATCGGAAAGCCTCTTCCGGCTTGGTCGTTGACCGCCGATCAGGCGGTGATGACGGCGCTGGGCAACGACGTCGGGTTCGAGTTGGTGTTCGCCCGGCAGCTGATCGCCCGCGCGAAGGCCGGCGACATCGCGATCGCCATGTCGACCAGCGGTAGCTCGCCCAATCTGCTGACCGCGCTGGCCGAGGCGAGGCAGCGCGGTCTGTACACCGTCGGCTTTGCCGGATACGACGGCGGCGCATTCGTGAGCAGCCCAAATGTGGACGCCTGCTTCGTGGTTCGCTCGCAGAGCGTGCACCGGATTCAGGAGTCTCAAGCACTGGTGGGATATCAGCTGTGGTTGGCGGTACACGAACGCTACGACCGAGAACTGGGGGCGGCATGAGCCGCGCCGGCGACGATGCAGAGCTCGCGATGAGGAGGAGTGGCGCAATGAACACGGCAGCGGGCGAATACCTGTCGTCGGGCCCGCGGTTCGGCGAGGGCGAGGTGATCGAGCGGATCGAGTCATTCCGCAGACGTCGGCCCCGGCTGCTCGACGAGCACATCACGTTGGCGCACGGAGCGGGTGGCAAAGCCTCGGCGGCATTGGTGGACGCGGTATTCCTGGAAGCATTCCGCAACCCGCTACTGGAGTCGCTCGGCGACGGCGCGGTCCTCACCTTGCCCAGCGGTGAGCGGCTGGCAATGTCCACCGATTCATTTGTGGTGCAGCCCAGGCGTTTTCCCGGCGGTTCCGTCGGCGCCCTCGCCGTGCACGGCACCTGCAACGATCTGGCGATGGCCGGAGCCGTCCCGTCGTGGATCTCGGCGGCTTTCGTGCTCGAAGAGGGCTTCCCGATCGCCGAACTCAAAGAGATCGCGGCGGATATGGCCGCCGCCGCCGCCAAGGCGGATGTGCAGATCGTCACCGGTGACACCAAGGTGGTGCCCAAAGGCGCCGCCGACGGCCTGTTCGTCACCACGGCCGGGGCCGGCGTCATCCCGGTGGGCCGGCGGTTATCGGCACAATCGGTGCGCACCGGCGACAAGGTGTTGCTGTCGGGAACGATGGGCGATCACGGCATGGCGGTCATGCTCGCCCGCGGCGACCTGGCCATCGAGGCCGACATTCACTCCGACACCGCCTCGGTCAGCCCGCTGGTGGAACTGCTGATGGAGGCCGCGCCGTCGACCCGCTGGCTGCGCGACGCGACCCGCGGCGGGGTGGGCACCGTCTGCAACGAGCTGGCCCAGGCCTGCGGGCTCGGGGTGTTGCTCGAAGAGGAGCGACTTCCGGTGCTGCCCATGGTCACTGGCGCGTGCGAGCTGCTCGGCATCGATCCGCTCTACGTCGCCAACGAGGGCAAGTTCGTCGCCGTCGTCGCGCCGGAGGAAGCCGGGGCGGGGCTGGCGGCGTTGCGGTCGCATCCGTTGGGTGTCGATGCGGCCGAAGTTGGCGAAATCGTCACCGAACCCGCGGAAAGCGTGGTGCTGCGTACCGGATTCGGCGGCACCCGGATCGTCGACATGCTCGTCGGCGATCCACTGCCGCGAATCTGCTGAACACCGGAGAGGACTCGAAAAGGAGGTGTGCCGATATGTGCCTTGGCATTCCGGGGCGGATCGTCGAGATCACCGACCCCGCAAACTATCTGGCGAAGGTCGACGTCAGTGGGGTACAGCGCACGATCAGTGTGCGACTGCTGGAGAACGACATGCCGGAACCCGACGAGTGGGTACTGGTCCACGTCGGCTTCGCGATGGCCAAAATCGACGAGACCGAAGCGCTGCTCACCCTGGCCGCCGTCAAGAAGCTCGGCGAGGCCTACACCACCGAGCTGGAAGCCTTTGACTCCTCGGCAATCGTGTAAGGAACCATGATGAAATTCGTTGACGAATTCCGCGATCCGGCTGCCGCCCGCAAATTGCTGGCTGCCATAGAGCACTTGGCGGGTGATGACGAACGCTTCAAGTTCATGGAGGTGTGCGGCGGGCACACGCATACCATCTACCGGCACGGCATCGAACACCTGCTACCGGAAAATGTCGAACTGGTGCACGGCCCGGGTTGCCCCGTCTGCGTGATCCCGATGGGCCGCATTGACGACGCCATGTGGCTGGCCGGCCAACCCGACGTGATTTTCACCTGTTTCGGCGACATGATGCGAGTTCCGGGTTCGGCGGGCAGCCTGCTGGACGCCAAGGCCCGTGGCGCCGATGTGCGGTTCGTTTACTCTCCGTTGGACGCACTGAAGATCGCCGTCGAGCATCCCGACAAAAAGGTGGTGTTTTTCGCCATCGGCTTCGAGACCACCGCGCCCTCGACCGCGGTCACCTTGGTGCGTGCCCGCGATCTGGGCCTGCGTAATTTCAGCGTGTTCTGCAACCACGTTATGATCGTGCCGCCGATCAAGGCGATCCTGGAATCACCGGATCTGCGGCTGTCCGGTTTCATCGGACCCGGACACGTCTCGACCGTCGTCGGCAACCGCCCGTACCGGTTCGTGCCCGAGGTGTACCGAAAGCCGTTGGTGGTGGCCGGGTTCGAGCCGTTGGACATTCTGGCCGCGGTCACGATGCTGCTACGCCAGATCCGCGAAGGCCGTTGCGAGGTGGAGAACCAATACAAGCGGGTGGTTCCCGAGCACGGCAACCCGGCCGCTCTGGCGCTGATGGGGAAAGTCTTCGCATTGCGCCCGCACTTCGAGTGGCGCGGGCTGGGATTCATTTCGCAGAGCGCGCTGCGGTTGCACGACGACTTCGCGGAGTTCGACGCCGAATTGCAGTTCTCGATGCCCGGCGTGCGGGTCGCGGACCCGAAGGCGTGCCAGTGCGGTGAGGTGCTCAAGGGCGTGCTGAAGCCTTGGGAATGCAAGGTTTTCGGTACCGCATGCACTCCGGAGACACCGATCGGGACGTGCATGGTGTCACCCGAGGGAGCGTGCGCCGCCTACTACAACTTCGGTCGCATGCACCGCGACGCGGTCAAGCTGGTGGGACAGTCCGGACGGGTATGACGTGAGCGGCGCGGATTGCCGCGGTGTCGAGATGTTCGCCCGCTACGCCTACGCCCCCAACGCGCTCGGGTTTTGCGGTCCTCCGTTGGGTGCCACCTTGCGGGACGGCTCAGTCGATGACGTGCGCCGCGCGGCGACACGGTTTTCCGGCGCCTGGCCGTACCTGCGGGTGCTGTCTGGCCTGACCGGCATCGCCGACCCGCTGGATTACCAGCTCGTCGAGTCGTACTGGCTTGGCGGCGGCGTCGGGGCCGACCTCGATCCGAACGAGTTCTTCGATGAGTTGCTTTCTGCCATCGGCCCGCAGGCGGGTCATTACTGGTCGCATCTGACGCCGGACCTCGCGTGCGAGGCGGCCGCCAACCACTGCTTCCACGTCTTCGGGGTGTATCCGTGGACGCGCTTTCTAGACGGGGACCGCAAGATCCCTGCCGAGCATCCGTTGCATGTGTTGGACAATTGCCGGATCAGCTGGGGCACGGTGATTTCTCGTCACGGCGACGACATCGAGGTGTTGGGCCGGACGCTGATCTGGGATGGCGCCGGGCTGCAGCTGTCCGAACCCGTGGCGCGCCCGCTCGAGGTCTGGGCCGACGGATACAGTGCCGTGCCCGATGTGGCCGTGGGCGACGACGTTGCGGTGCACTGGGGCCGGTTGTGCGGCCGGTTGCAACCGGAGCAGGTTGAGACGCTTGCCGACAGCACGGACCGGCAATTGCGGGTCACCAGCGACCGTCTGGCACACGTCTAGCGGCGATCGCGAGCGCGGCAAGGCCGGGCGAAGCGGGTCGCCGCCATCGCGGCTAGCGGCGATCGCGAGCGCGGCAAGGCCGGGCGAAGCGGGTCGCCGCCATCGCGGCTAGCGGCGATCGCGAGCGCGGCAAGGCCGGGCGAAGCGGGTCGCCGCCATCGCGGCTAGCGGCGATCGCGAGCGCGGCAAGGCCGGGCGAAGCGGGTCGCCGCCATCGCGGCTAGCGGCGATCGCGAGCGCGGCAAGGCCGGGCGAAGCGGGTCGCCGCCATCGCGGCTAGCGGCGATCGCGAGCGCGGCAAGGCCGGGCGAAGCGGGTCGCCGCCATCGCGGCTAGCGGCGATCGCGGCTAGCGGCGATCGCCGTGCCAGACTGGCCCCATGTCTGGTCCAGACCCCGGGTCAATCTGCGACGTGCTGCCGTCCGCGGCGGCACTGCTCGGCGTCCCGGGTGCGGCCGACGGGTTGGCCCTGGCGGGCTGGCTCGGCGCGGTTGACCAAGTCGACCGCGTGGCGGTCATGCTCGTCGACGGCCTGGGCTGGTACCTGCTGCCGGAGTTGGCCGACGATGCACCGTTGCTCGCCTCGGTTCTGGCCGGCGACGCCGGACGGTTGACAGAACTTGTCTGCACCTTTCCCTCGACGACACCGTCCAGCCTGGTGTCGCTGGGCACCGGCGCACGCCCCGGCGAGCACGGCATTCTGGGCTTCACGCTCAACATCCCGGGCACCGACCGAGTGCTCAGCCACATCAAATGGCGCGACGACCCACCACACCGTCAATGGCAGCCGCTGCCCACCTGGTTCGAGCGGCTCGAACAATCCGGCGTCAGCGCGCGCGCCGCGCTGCCGGACTGGTTTATCGGCAGCGGACTGACCGACGCGGCGTATCGCGGCGCGCAGTTTCGCCCGACGCGCTCGAACGAGGACTACGCGGAGGCCGTGGCCGGCGAGCTGCGCGCTGAGCCTGGGCTGGTATACGGCTACACGGCCGAGCTGGACACCGCGGCGCACGTATTCGGCATCGGTTCGCCGCGGTGGCATGAAGCGGCTGCCCATGTCGATGCGCTGTTGACTCGGCTCGTCGAGACGCTGCCCCCGAATGCGGCGTTGCTTGTGACCGCTGACCACGGCGGTCTGAATGTTCCCCCTCAGGCTCGTGTCGACCTCGACACCGACCCAAGGCTGGCTGCGGGCGTGCGAGTGGTGGCCGGCGAGCCGCGGGTGCGCTACTTGCACACCGACCCTGGCGCCGCAACGGATGTGCAGGCCACCTGGCATGAGGTACTTGACGGCCGGGCCGAGGTATGCAGCCGCGAGGAGGCCGTGGCCGCCGGAATGTTCGGGCCGGTGAACCCGCGATTTCTGCCCCGCATCGGCGATGTCGTCGTCGTCTGCACCGACGACACGGCAGTGCTGGCAACCGGCCATGAACCACCAGAAACCGCGCGGCTCATAGGTTTTCACGGCGGGCCCACCGCAGCCGAAATGGCAATCCCACTCATCGTTTTCGGCGCTATCTCCGCTGGCTGACCAAACCTCATATCGATTTCAAACCTCTTCAGCAGGCCGCTTCCAGGCGGTGCCGTTATACAGTCGAGCCACTGTGAATGACCGGGGCGCGGCCAAAACTCAACGATGGCAACCAACCATCGCCATCGTCGCCGTGTTGAGCCTGTTCGTCGTCATCCTGGGGTATTCGACGTTGCGTCCCGGGCCCGACGCGGCGGCCCTGGCGGGGCCACCCTCACCAACGACTCTGGTAACTGGCTCAGCACAATTCGATTTCGACTCTGTGCAGGCAAGTCGTGTTGGCCACCAAGCTCTTTCGGGCACGTCTACGACGAATCACATGTCGTTCAAAAGTGCCGTCATGAAGCGCAAACGGCAGCCGAATTGGGCGCGCTTCACCCCATCAGTGTGGTCACTGCGGCCGATTACGTTGGCCGCCTTGGGGTTTAAGCCTGGCTACCAGAACTCCGCCGCGTCGGGGCTGTTCGAGGCCCGTCCCAGCACCCAAGACACTTTGACGCTGCTCTGCGTCAACCGTTGCTGACTGGTCTGCGTTGGTCAGGCACGCGACGTCGACCTGGTAGCGGGCCACGGTTCTGAGGGCCGACACGCCGTCCGAACGACCGGAAACCACCCGCCCAAGCCGCTGACCTCGCCGTTTATCCAGGATGGGCGGTGTAACCCGCCCCTCTAATGATTTTCAAAGGAACCTGCCAGGGTTCAACGCCCGTCGTTACTGTAGATTAAAATCATTGTGAACTTAAAGTGAACGATAGGTGAACGACAGGGAAGCCGTAGCCAAACGTCAGAACGGATTGTAATGGATTTCGGGGGTATGCCGCCGGAGGTTAACTCCGCGCGAATGTATGAGGGCCCGGGCTCGGGGTCGCTGATGGCCGCCGCGGCTGCCTGGGACCGGCTCGCGGCCAGCCTTTACGACCAGGCAACCGGGTACGAAGCTGTGATCTCACAGCTGGCAGGCGGCTGGCAGGGGTCCGCGGCGACGGCGATGACCTCGTCCGTAGCGCCACATATAGCTTGGCTGAACGCCGCCGCCGGACAGGCTGCTCAGGCGGCCGGCCACGCCAGGGCGGCCGTGAGCGCCCACGAGACGGCGTTCGCGACGATGGTTCCCCCACCCGTGATCGACGCCAACCGCGCGCAGCGCGCCTCCCTGGCCTCGACAAACTGCCTGGGCCAAATCAGTGCGGCCATCGCCGACATCGACGCCGATTACGAGCGGATGTGGGCCCAGGATGCCGACGCCATGTACGCCTACGCCGCCTCGTCGGCCGGCGCGACGACGGTGACGCCGTTCGCGTCGCCGCCGGCCAGCTTCGATCCAGCCGGGCTGGCGTATGGCGCATCGGCGTTACTCGACGCGGAAGATGTCCTCGCGACGGGCGGTCAACTGATTCCCGCGGTTCCGCGCGCGCTGCGGGCGCTCTCCTCGACGCCGGTCACGGCGTCGCCCTTCGCCGCAGTCCTGCCGGCGCTTGCCAAGCTGCGAAAACTGCGGATGGGTTTCGCAAGGGTCGGGAAGGCGGCCGCTGCCGCGGGCGCGGAAAAAGTTGTCGCAACGGTTTCTGCGGGCTTCGGTCGCGGGACCCCGGTGGGGATGCTGTCGGTACCGCGAGGGTGGGTGACGGCCACGGCGGTGACGCCCGCCGCCCCGCCGGTGCAGCGTCGCGGCTGGGTCTGCGAACCGGTCGTCGAAGTCGAATACGCCGAGCCGCCACTGTGGCCTCTGGCCCGCTAGCCAGACGCCGCAACGGCTAGAGCGGTGTGACGTAAGCCGAGCTGATGCCGCCGTCGACCAAAAATGTCGACGCGGTGATGAACGATGCGTCGTCGCTGGCCAGGAACGCGACCGCGGCCGCGATCTCGTCTGGCTCGGCGAAGCGACCCAGCGGCACATGCACCAGCCGGCGCGCGGCCCGCTGCGGATCCTTGGCGAAGAGCTCTTGCAGCAGCGGGGTGTTGACCGGTCCCGGACACAGCGCGTTGACCCGGATGCCTTGCCGCGCGTATTGCACGCCGAGCTCCCGCGACATGGCCAGTACCCCGCCCTTGGAGGCGGTGTAGGAGATCTGGGAGGTCGCCGACCCCAGCACCGCGACGAACGACGCCGTGTTGACGATCGAGCCTTTCCCCGCCGGCACCATGTGCCGCAGGGCCGCCCGGCAGCACAGGTAGACCGACTTCAGGTTGACGTCCTGCACCCGTTGCCACGCGGCCAGCCCGGTGTTTTCGATCAGATCGTCGTCCGGCGGCGAGATGCCGGCGTTGTTGAACGCGATGTCGACGGATCCGCAGCGTTCGGCCGCGGCGTCGAACAGTGCGTCGACCGCGTCTTCGTCGGACACGTCCACTGGCACGAACAAGCCGGAAAGCTCCGCGGCTGCGGCCGCGCCGGCGTCGGCGTCGATGTCTCCGACCACGATCGTCGCGCCCTCGGCGCGCATCCGGCGGCCCGCTGCCAGGCCGATGCCGCTGCCACCGCCGGTGATGACCGCCACTCGGCCAGCCAGCCGCTGCGTCAGGTCCATCACTGGTCGCCCTCTCGGATCGCGATGAAGACGTTCTTGGTCTCGGTGAACTGCAACGGTGCGTCCGGCCCGAGCTCACGGCCCAGCCCCGACTGTTTGAAGCCGCCGAACGGCGTGTTGTAGCGCACCGACGAGTGGGAATTGACGGACAGATTCCCCGCTTCCACGGCTCGTGACACCCGCAGCGCCCGGGACAGGTCGTCGGTCCAGATCGACCCGGACAGCCCGTAGGCGGTGTCGTTGGCCAGTGCGATGGCGTCGGCCTCGTCGTCGAACGGCAGCACGGTGACCACCGGGCCGAAGATCTCCTCGGTGACACTGCGATCGGTGCGCTTGGGGGTCAGAACCGTTGGCGGAAACCAGAATCCGCGCCCCGACGGCGCCGTGCCGCGAAACGCGACCGGGGCGTCGCCGGGCACGTAGGAGGCCACCTTGTCACGATGTGCGCCGGAGACCAGCGGACCCATTTCCGTTTCGCGGGATCCGGGGTCCCCGACGACCACGCCTTGCACCGCCGGCTCGAGTAGCTCCATGAACCGGTCGTAGACGCTGCGCTGCACCAGGATCCGACTGCGGGCACAGCAGTCCTGTCCGGCGTTGTCGAACACCCCGGCCGGCGCGGTCGCCGCCGCGTTCGACAGGTCGCAGTCCTCGAAGACGATGTTGGCGCTCTTGCCGCCCAGTTCCAGCGTCACCCGCTTCACCTGGGCGGCGGCACCGGCCATTACCGTCCTGCCGACTTCGGTGGAGCCGGTGAACACGATCTTGCGCACGTGCGGGTGCGTGACGAAGCGCTCCCCGACCACCGTGCCCTTTCCCGGCAGTACCTGCAGCAGGTCTGCGTCCAGCCCGGACTCGACGGCCAGCTCACCGAGCCGCATGGTGGTCAGCGGCGTCCACTCGGCGGGTTTGACCAGCACCGCGTTGCCGGCGGCCAGGGCCGGCGCGATACCCCAGGACGCGATCATCATCGGGAAGTTCCACGGCGTGATCACCCCAACCACGCCGATCGGCTCGTTGAAGGTGACATCGAGTCCGCCGGCGACGGGAATCTGCTTGCCGGACAAACGCTCCGGGCTGCCCGCATAGAACGCCAGCACGTCACGGACGTGGCCGGCCTCCCACTCGGCCGACGCGATCGGATGTCCGGAGTTGGCCACTTCCAGCGCGGCCAGCTCGTCGACGTGTGCGTCGACGACGGCCGCGAACTCGCGCAGGCTGCCCGCCCGCTGCGCCGGCGACAACCGCGCCCAGCGCCGCTGCGCCGCGCGGGCCCGCGCCACCGCATCGTCGACGGCGCCGGCATCGGCAAGCTCGACCGACCGCAGCACTTCCTCGGTGGCGGGGTTGACCAGCTGCACCGTGCCCGTCACGGCTCTACCGAGCTCATCCGGTATGACCGCGCGGCATCGACGATCCCGCTGAACAACCGCAGGTCGTCCAGCGACTCTTCCGGATGCCACTGCACCGCGAGGACGAAGTTCTCCCCCGGCAGCTCGAGCGCCTCGACGACGCCGTCGGCATCCCATGCGCTGACTACCAGGCCCGCACCGACTTCGGCGACCGCCTGATGGTGATAGCAGCACACCTCGGCAAACTCCCCGATCAGCCCGGCCAGCCGGGTGCCTGCGACGGTGCGCACCGGTAGCGTTGTGAACATCGCATCACCGGCCCGGTGGCCGTGGTGGCCCAGCACGTCGGGCAGGTGCTGATGCAGCGTCCCACCGAACGCGACATTGAAAACCTGGGCGCCTCGGCAGATACCCAGCACCGGCAGATTCCGTTGCAGCGCACCCTTTAACAGCGCGAACTCCCAAACGTCGCGGACCGCACCCGGCGGGTCGGTTTCCGGATGGGGCTGCTGTCCGTAGGCGGCGGGGTCGACGTCCTTGCCCCCGGTGATCACCAGACCATCAAGACCAGTGAGCACCCGCTCCGCGGCGCCAGGGTCCACCGGCTGCGGCGGCAGCAGCACCGCGACACCTCCGGCCATGGTGACGCCGTTGAAATAGCTCGCGGGCAGGAAGCTCGCCGTGACGTCCCAGATGCCGGTCTGCGCCTGGTCCAGGTACGTCGTCAAACCGATGACGGGCCGGTCCAGTGGCGATCGCAAGCGCGGCGCAGCCGGGCGCAGCGGGTCGC
>NZ_JCALDF010000015.1:0-113792 GCF_059812725.1 Mycobacterium sp. NGS41 | reverse complement strand
CCTTTTCCAGGATCGTGAAGTTCGTGAAACCGTCCTTCTTCAGCCGGTGGGCCATCGCAACCCCGGCGAAACCGGCCCCGATGATCACGATCGACGGATCGTATGCGCGACAGGCCGTCGCGAAGTTGCTGCTCATGAGGCAGAGACGACTGACTTCACGCTGCGGCGGTGTAGCTGGTGTAGGTGTAGGAGCATTGCCTGTTCGGACACTTTCACCTGACTCCCGAGGCTTCAAGGAAGCGTCCCGCTCGATGAATCGCGTCGCGGGCTTCGGGAAGAATCCGGAACATAGCCTGGAATACATGGATCTGTCCCCGGTATACCTGGATCTCGACGTGGGATCCAGCCGATTGAAGTCGCTCGGCGAGACGCCGCGAGTCATCGATCAACATTTCCCTCCCGCCCACCTGAATGAGGATCGGCGGCATCGAGGTCAGGTCCGCGTCAAGCACGCTGAGGCGCGGATCGTCGCGATCTGCACCCCCTACGTAGAGGTCAAGAGCGCGCGCCGCTGATTGAGCGGAGGCAAAAGGATCCCGGCGGCGAAGTTCACGCGCCCTGGCGAGTTCGCACCTGAGATCCAGGACGGGAGACATCAGCAGCATCGCATCAGGGAGCGGCAATCCACCTGCACGTGCGCCCAAGGCCGTGGCCATCGTGAGCTGACCGCCCGCTGAATCTCCGGCAACCGCGACGGTGCGCTGGCAAGAACCCGGGGACCCTCCGCTGGTAAGCCAGCGATACGCGTTCAGTGCATCGTCCGCGGCTGCGGGATAGGGATATCGTGGCGCAAGTCGATACTTGACGGCGAAGATTGGGCGTCCGCTTGCAGAGGCGAGTTCGCCGAGAAGACCGCGGTGCGTATCCGGCGAACACATAGAGTATGCACCGCCGTGTATGTACAGCAATGGGTTCGCATGCGGATTAATCACAGGTGTGGTGATCCAGTCCCCACGAACCGGGCCTCCGGCGAATACAGTGTCAACCTTGCGCACTGTGACGCCGCGCCGAGGCCGTGAGGCTACGAGCGCTGTTCGAAGCACGCGATCCATCACCGCAAGTCCGTAGGCGTTTGATGGCATCAGCTGCGCCAGTGGGCGCAGCGTGGTTCGCGAGGACATCGCCACGAGATGACTGGCAAGACTGGGCTGCCAGTCGGGGGCATCCATTCTGGTCACCGAGGACACACCTCCTCGGGCCGATTCTCGAATCGGTAGTCCGAGAGGCGAAAGGTGCGGCTCCGCCAATAGGTCTCCAGAGTCGTTGATGGACGGAGTGGAACGTCACCGTGCCTGTCGAAGTAGTAGCTGTTGGCATTGGAACAGCTCGGCTGCCAGAAAACCTGTCTGTGACGCCGCTTTAGCACTTCGGCGAAATAACGGTCGTTCGCCTCCTTCTTGACCTCCACGCAGTTAGCACCCAGCGCCCGCGCGCGACGAAGACACCGGACGATGTGCCGACTCTGCGCCTCGATGAGCGTGAAGTACGAGGAACCGTTGTAGCCGTACGGGCCGAAGATGTTGAAATGATTCGGGAATCCCGGGACGCTCACCCCTTCGAAGGCCTGCAGTCGATGCTCGTCCCACCATGTAGCCTGCTCCAGCCCGCCGCGTCCCTTCAACACGTAAGTTGGCATGTTGCCCGACTCCATCACTTTGAAGCCGGTGGCCAGGATCAAGACGTCAATGGGATGAGCTTTGCCGTCTCGAGTATGGACGGATGCATGGTCGATATGGGTTATGCCGCTCGTCTCGAGCGAAACGTTGGACCGGTTGTACGTTGCGAGATAGGAATTGTGGAAGCTGGGTCGTTTACAGCCCAACGAGTAGCGCGGAATGAGTTGTTCTCTCGTCGTCGGGTCATGGACCTCACGCCGCATGTACCGCTTTGCGGCGCTCTCCATGACATCGGCGAACGGTATCACCGTATGAAAGTGAGCGGCGATTGGGAAAGTGATTTCCACGAACGCCTGGCTCGCGGTCCGGGTCGCCAATTGTGCCCCCGGTAGGTAATGTAGAAGCCTTCCACCCCACGTCGGTATGGGGAAGTCCGGCTTCGGCAGACAATAAATTGGAGTTCGCTGAAATACCGTCAGACTCTCTGCTTTCTTTGCGACTTCGGGTATCAGTTGCACCGCCGATGCACCGGTACCGATTACTGCAACCCTCTTCCCGCTGATATCTTTGGTGTCGTCCCATCTAGCCGTGTGGAGCGTAACGCCGGCGAAATCTCGCACCCCCTTGATTTCAGGCCACTTTGGCCGACTGAGAACGCCAGAGCAATTTATCACGAAGCGTGCCGTGAACTCCTCACCATTGGCGCTGGTCAAATGCCACCGTGTTGCGTTCTCGTCGAAACAAGCCTCGGTAATTGTTGTGTTGAAACGAATATGGTCCCGGAGCCGATACTTTTCAACACATCGCTCTGCATAGGCTTTGAGCTCATTGCCGTGGGCGTACGTGCGCGACCAAGAGGGCCGCATTTCGTATGAGAATTGATAACTGTACGACGGTATATCGACAGCGATACCCGGGTAGGTGTTCCAGTGCCACGTACCACCTACGCCACCGGCGTCATCAACCATCAAGAAGTCGGTAAATCCCGCCTTCATCAAGCTAATGCCAGACCCGATGCCGGAAAATCCAGCTCCTATGATAATTATCTCGTAATTACGTTCAGACTTGCGATCCATTGCTGTATTTCACCGTTCTGACGGTCAGCCTTGCAAACTTGTATTCAGAGTGATTGCGTGAGCTCAAGGTGTGTATCGTCGCGCCGGGTTATCACGTAATCATGAGGATCCAAGCGGGAAAGTTCTCTCATAAACTGGGTCGCGAAACCTGGGTACATCGTGCCGTTGTAGCCGTCCTCGGTCAGATACCAACTGCTGCACCCCGAATTCCATGTCGTTCGTCGAAGGCGGCGCTGAATATCGGAGTGATAGCAGTCCTGGCGATCCTCCCTCACATCCAAAGTACCGATGTCATTTTGCTGAAGGAGCTGGATCGCCTGGACTATATAGCCAATTGCTGCCTCCATATATACGAGCGCCGAGTTGTGGCCTGGCCCGGAATTCGGTCCGAAAGTGAAGAACAAATTCGGATACCCGGCCACGCTCACGCTCTTGAAGGCGAATGTCCCCTTAGACCATTCATCGCCGAGCTTCCGACCACCGAGGCCGCTAATTGGGAACGGGGTGCCACGTTTGGCCACATCGAAGCCAGTGGCAAATACGATACAGTCCACCTCATGCTCAATACCGTCGGCGGTCCGAACACCGTTAGGTGACAATGTGGCAATCGGCCAGCTGATCAGCCTGCAGTTATCCGCCTGTAGTGCTGGGTAATAATCACTGGTCATGAGCATGCGCTTGCATCCAGGTCTGAAATGGGGCGTCAACTGACGTCTCAACCAGGCGTCTTTCACCTGTCGACGAAGATGAGCCTTCGCCGCCAGCTGTATCACGGACGTCGCGGCGGTGTTCCAGACCATGCCCACTGCCATCACTTCGTGAGCCCAGAACCAGGCGTCACGGAGCGCTTGTTCGCTCACCGGCAATTGTTTGAAGGTCGAGCGCGCCCAAGCCGGACGCCCGAAGTTCACTTTAGGCAAAACCCAGCCTGGCGTTCTTTGGAATACTTTGACCGAGGCAGCCGACTTCACGAGCTCAGGAATGATCTGAACCGCGCTGGCGCCCGTCCCGATGACAGCAACCCTCTTACCGCCGAGATCGTAGCCGTGGTCCCATCGAGCGCTGTGGATCTTCTTTCCCTCGTAGGAGTCAATACCCCGAATATCGGGAAAGCTGGCGTTGGCAAGTGGTCCACTGGCCATCACAACTGACCGGGCTTTATACCGCTTTCCGTCAGCCGTGTCGGCTACCCAGATGCCGGCACCCTCATCGAATTTCAAGGCGGTTACATCGGTATCGAACTGAATGAACCGGGCAAGGTCGTACTTGGTGACGATCTCGTCGATATATTCGAGGATCTCCGCGCTCCCCGAGTAGGTACGAGTCCAGCCTGGGTTCGGCTCGAACGAGTAGGAGTAGAGAACTGAGGGAATATCGCAGGCCGCACCGGGATAGGTATTGTCGCGCCAGGTCCCTCCGATGCGATTTGACCGCTCCACGATGACGAAGTCATCTGTGCCCTCTTGAAGCAGTCTGATCGCCGTACCGATACCTGCGAACCCGGCACCGACGATCAAGGTCGTCGTCGTGCCTGTCATTTGGCCACCGGTTCGTAGGTCAGTTCGTCGGTCCATGATGGCGGCCGGCCGAAGATCTGAACAGGGAACACATCAATCGCATTGCCAAGGCGCTGAGACACGAAGTGCAGCGGCTGGGACCGCTTGATGGAAGAAGACATGTGCGCCTTCAAGATGTGGTAGCCGGGCACCCTCCGCGTGTGCTCACTCCGGTCGCCGACATTGGCATACCGCGTCACCGCGTTGTACAACTTTTCCTCGGACAGACCCATAGCGTTGAGATTCATCAACATGCGCGTCAGGAGCGGGATATACAGCAACGCGCCGGTGAGAATGCGCGGGTCGACCAAAGCACCCGCAGTTTGAATGGCGTGGATTCGCATGGGGCTGGCGCCCAGATCATTCAAGACCTGGAAGCCAACTGCGAGATGCCTCGATTCGTCGCTGTTGACCTTGTTGAACACCTGCCCGCACACGGGATCGTCAACCTCTTCGAGGAGAAACTTCAGCAGCGCTCCATCGAGCGCAGTCTCCAGTGCCGGAATCGCGGCCCCGATCACGGTCAGGGGGAGGGCTTCGGCATAACGGTCCAACCATTCGATGACCAGCCGAATATTCTTGTTCGGGACCGGCTTCTCGCCTTCCTCGATCATGCCCCAGCGACGCATCAGGGCAAGTTCAGCATTGGCGTGACGCTGCTCCTCGGCGTGAAAGTAACGGTAAATGTCTCCGAGCGCTTCGAATGGTGCCTTCGGAGCCATCGCGGCGAAGGCACGTGCTCCAACGTGCTCAATCCACACCACGTCGGACATGAATTGCTTGAGTTTGGGACGCTGTTCATCGGTGATCAGTTCCGCGCCTGGAGCGTCCCAATCAATATCGGCGAGAGCCCATTGCTTGTTCTTGATTGTCTCGAGCATATCGCTATATGCAAAAGCCATTTCCCCTGCTCCTTTACTCGGCTGAATCGTTCCATGAGGCAATGCGCTCCACGAGGCCCAGCGTGCGTGTAAAGGGACCGGGCAGGGCCCTCTTGAGTTGCCACAAGACCTTGGCATCGAGTTGGGGTACTACATAAATCTGTCCGCGATCGTGCGCGTTCAACGTCGTTCGAGCAACGTGCTGTGGCGAAATGCCGGTCCATTTCATCAAGTTGGTCGCGAGTCGTGCAGCCGCCTCATCGATTTGAGGATTGTTGGCGATGTTCGTCTTCACGAAGGTAGGGCAAAGCACTGTGACGTTGACGTCAGTACCGCTCAGTTCGGCCGCCAATGTCTCCGACAGAGCGAGCACTCCGGCCTTGCTCACGTTGTAAGCCGCCATCCGAGGGGCCGAGCCGAAGCTCGCTGCGGACGCCACATTGATGACTCCGCCATGCCCATTGCTCCGGAGCCGAGGCACGAAAGTCTCGCAGCCGTAGATAACGCCCCAGAGGTTGACAGAAATCGCCGCGTTCCAGTCCTCGATCGACGTCGCGCCGATGCGGTTGCCGCCCGCACCGATTCCGGCGTTGTTGATGACGAGGCTCGCAGCCTTCCCGAACCAGTCTTCGCTCACATCAGCGAGGTTGCGGATCTGCTCAAGATCGGTGACGTCGCATGCGATGTCGAAGCCCTCGCCGCCAGCCTGCCTCACCAACTCTGCCGACTCTTTTGCAGTGACGGGATCTCTGTCGGCGCACACCACGCGTCCGCCTCGGCGTGCAAGCTCCACGGCGAATGCGCGGCCGATACCGCTTCCTGCGCCCGTGACGACTGCATCGGCTCGGTGCGTTCTGCCTGGTGCGCCGCCGAATGGCAGCAATCTCATTCGTCTGCCTTTCGGGTCGCGACATTGACGTCTGCTGTGGGGGAACTCTCATCTGGGGGCACCAGCCACCATTGGTGTCGCATGCCACCAGTTTTGTCGTGGACCGAGGGCTTTGTCAAGATGGAGAGGTGCGGTCGAGAAACAAGCGCTGGGGTGGTCGGACCGGGGCGGAGCGTCGTGCCGAGCGAAGGCAACAATTGATTGAGGCCGCAACCGAGATTTGGAGTGAGAGCGGTTGGGCCGCAGTGACTATGCGAGGCGTGTGCGCCCGCACGAGGCTGAACGATCGATACTTCTACGAGGACTTCAAGACGCGCGATGAGCTGCTCGTCGCAGCGTGGGATGGCGTCCGCAATGATATGCTCGGCGAGGTCGCTGCGCTCTTCGACGAGCGTGTGAATCGGCCGCCGATCGAAACAATCACCGCGGTGATCGGCATCGTGGTCGACCGGATTGCACGCGATCCAGGTCGGGCGCACATCCTCCTCGCTCAGCATGTTGGTAGCTCACCGCTGCAAGACCGCCGCGCCGTGGCGCTACAGGAAGCAACGCAGTTGGTCGTTGAGGCAAGCCGGCCACACCTCCGACAAGATGCCGACGAGATAGCCCTTCGAATGGACACTCTGATCGCAGTCGGGGGGTTCGTCGAAGTCATGACGGCCTGGCACTCGGGTCTGCTTGCGGTCACCGAGAAGGAAATGGTCGCGCACACCAGCAGAGTGGCTGAAACCCTGGCTCAACGCTATATCGTCAGCGACTGACCCAGGCTCACAGGCCAGCCAGCTCCGCGGCGATCGCTGCCGAACGCATTCTTGGTCCGACCGCCTTCAGCGGCCGAGCACCGCGTCCGTGACGCCGCCGGCGCCCACGCTGTTCGGCAGGAGCGACGCAGGAACAGTGCTCCTGCGTCGCCAAACTTCCGCACCTTTGCTATCCCAGCTGAGCGCTAACTCTCTGTGAACCGTCTTGGTCGAACAGTTCCTTGCTCCAACGCTCCAGGACCGCAGCACTGTCCCAATCATCAGGGTGGAAACCCGGGCGGTTGTACGAACGGAATCGCCGCAGCGCATCAGCGGTGAACATCGGGGTGCGACTGAAGCGGTACAGACTGCGCACCAACGTGACCGGGTTACATGAAGCTTTGTCGGCGGCCATGGACAAGGCAGTCTGCAGAATGAGTTCGCCGAACAAAATTGCTGAAGCGATCCGCATGCCCCGTACACGGGTGCGCTCGGTTCCTCCAATCAACTGATAGACATCAAAAGCGACCGCTTTGTGCTCCGACTCCTCGAACGCATGCCACAGCAGAATCGGTCGAACCTCTGTCTGTCCAATGAGCTTCTGGGCGTCTTCACTGGTAAGAATGATTTCTGCCAGCGTAGCGGTGTAGTGCTCCAATGCGGAGGTCACGGACAGCCGCATTTCCGGCGAAAAGCGCCGTTCCAATCGCTTGATCAGGCGTGCGATATGACGGTCGATTCGCGCCGTCGGATATCCCATGACCTGGAGTCGCTCGTTGAGGAGACGATGTTGGTGTCGATGTGTGGCCTCTTGTCCGATGAAACCCTTGACCGCTGTCTCTAGTTGGGGATCGTCGATGGAACTCTGGAAGTTCCTGACCGAGCGGATGAAGAAATCCTCGCCTTCCGGGAACGTCGCAGAAAGCACTGAGATGAAATGGCTCATCACCAGGTCGCCGTCGACAAAATGTTGCCGCTTCGTGGAGGTCGGCATCGGAAAACGAACACGCCTGGGTTTTGGCAGCACGCGGGTCCTGGTCGGGGCTTGATCTTCCGACATTGCGGTCCTTCCTCGAAGTTTTATCTGACTTTATACCTTGTCAGATAAGACTGCCAGACTGTAGGACATGAGTCCAGCACGTGTTTATGGCGGGTTGTCGGCAGCTCAACGCGATGCGCAGCGCCGCGTGATGTTGATTGATGCCGCGGTCTCAATCATGGGCACCAACGGAGCAGCCGCGTGCACCGTGACCGCCGTGTGTGCGAAGTCAGGAGTGACAAGCCGGTACTTCTACCAACAGTTTCGCGACCGAGACGCGCTGTTGCGTGCGGTATTTGCCAAGATTTCCACTACCTTCCAAGCGGTGATAACCAGCGCCATTCCGGACGACACGGTTGCTCCTCAAGAACTCGCTTACGCCCCGATCAAGGCTTTGGTTCAGGTGATTGAGAACGATCCCAGCATGGCCCGCATATTGTTTGTCGAATCGGGCGCAGAACCCCTCCTTCGGCAGCTGCGAAGCGAGCTGATTACCGATTTTGCGGAGCTGGTGCTCAGAGAGGCCCGCTCGCACCTCGATATACCCAAAGATGTGCTCCAAGTCGCAGATCTCGCCGCTACCTATGGAGTCGGAGGCCTGTTCGAGATACTCCGTCGCTGGATAGACGGACAACTGAACCTCTCGACTGAAATGCTTATCGAGCACGGTGCGGGTTTTCTTGGCATTCTCGGCCTATATACCCTCGGGCAGGTGCCTGATCAGGCCGTTCCGCGGCTGGCCGCAGCTGAGGAATATTCTGACCGACCCCGCGTTAGGCGCGACTCGGTTGGCTGAAGGGCATGGCGCACGCTGACAATCACTGCGAGCGTTCATCTGAGATCGCGACCGTAGAGGCTCATCGCTCCAGTCGAGGAACTCGGTACGACCTCGCAAGGTCCCTGTGTGCCGTCCCACCCCGGTCAATTCTTTCGATCTCGATCTGCAGCGAAACGCACCGCTTCGATCCCTCGCCATTCGACGGAACCACGGCGCGGAACAAATCCGACGCCCGCCCCGCACCGTTGTCACCTGATGTTAATTGCGGCTAACATCAGCGCCTAGTAGATCGACGTCGATGCTCGCTCGGAAGGAAAACTTTTGGTACAGGTCCTGCCCGATCGGGTCGACGACACCGCGCCCGGCTATCTCAAGAACCGCGAAGGACTGAGCGCGCAACTCGACACCATCGCGGAGCAACTGGCGCTGGTCAACGGCGGCGGCGGCGCGAAATACGTTGCGCGCCACCGTAAGCGGGGCAAGCTGCTTGTCCGCGAGCGCATCGAGCTGATGCTCGACCCCGACACGGCGTTCCTCGAACTATGCCCCTTTGCCGCCTGGGGCAGTAAGTTCCCCGTCGGCGGTAGCGTGGTGGTAGGCATCGGCGTGGTCGAGGGCATCGAGTCGATGATCATCGCCCACGACCCCACCGTCCGCGGCGGCGCATCGAACCCCTATACCTTCCGCAAGGTGTTCCGCGGCATGGCCATCGCGCGGGAGAACCGACTGCCCATCATCAACATCGTCGAGTCTGGCGGCGCCGACCTGCCCACACAGGCAGAGATCTTCGTGCCCGGCGGACAGCTGTTCCACGACTTGACACAGCACAGCGCAGCGGGGCTGCCGACACTGGCCTTGGTCTTCGGCAACTCGACCGCGGGAGGTGCGTACGTCCCGGGCATGTGCGACTACGTCGTGATGGTTCGCAACCGTTCCAAGGTGTTCCTCGGGGGTCCGCCGCTGGTCAAGATGGCCACGGGCGAGGTCTCCGATGACGAGTCGCTCGGCGGCGCCGAGATGCACGCCCGCACCTCGGGGCTGGCCGATTACATGGCCGAGGACGAGCAGGATGCGATCCGCATCGGCCGTCGCATCATGGCGCGGCTCAACTGGCGGAAGAACGGCCCCGGACCCACGACGCCGCCGCACCCGCCGGTGCACGACCCCGATCAGCTGCTCGGCATCGCGTCGGTCGATCCGAAGGTGCCCTTCGACCCCCGCGACGTCATCGCCCGAGTGGTCGACGGCTCGGCCTTCGACGAGTTCAAACCTCTCTACGGCACGTCACTCGTCACCGGCTGGGCCGCGATCCACGGCTTCCCGGTCGGCATCCTCGCCAACGCACGGGGCATCCTGTTCAGTGAGGAGGCCGAGAAGGGTTCGCAGTTCATCCAACTGGCGAATCAGATCGACACCCCCCTCATCTTCCTGCAGAACACCACCGGTTTCATGGTCGGTGCCGAGTACGAGCAGGGCGGCATCATCAAGGACGGCGCCAAGATGATCAACGCCGTGTCCAACAGCACAGTTCCGCATGTGACCATCACGATGGGTGCGTCCTACGGCGCCGGGAACTACGGCATGTGCGGGCGGTCGTACTCGCCGCGTTTCCTATTCGCTTGGCCTAACTCGAAGTCGGCCGTGATGGGTCCGGCGCAACTGGCCGGAGTGCTGTCCATCGTGGCGCGCGAGTCCGCCGCCGACCGCGGGCTGCCCTTCGACGAGGAGGCCGACGCCCAGATGCGCGCCGCCGTCGAGGAACAGATCGAGCGCGAATCCGTCGCACTGGCCAACAGCGGCCGCCTGTACGACGACGGGATCATCGATCCCCGCGACACGCGGACCGTTCTCGGGTTCTGCCTGTCGGTGATCCACAACGGCGAAGTCCGTGGCCAGCGTGGCTACGGCGTGTTCCGGATGTGATGGCGATGCCCAAGATCCGCAAGGTCCTGGTCGCCAACCGTGGCGAGATCGCGCGGCGGGTGTTCCGCAGTTGCCGCGACCTCGGGATCGCCACCGTCGCGGTCTATTCCGACGCCGACGCCGACGCGTGGCACGTCGCCGACGCCGACGAGGCCGTGCACCTTCCCGGCTCGTCTGCCGCCGAGACTTACCTCGACATCCAACGGATCATCGCCGCTGCCACGCTCACCGGCGCGGATGCAGTACACCCCGGCTACGGCTTCCTTTCGGAAAACGCCGGGTTCGCGCGTGCCTGTGCCGCCGCCGACCTCGTCTTCATCGGTCCGCCGCCCGAGGCGATCGACGCGATGGGCTCGAAGCTGCAGGCCAAGAAGATGATGTCCGACGCGGGGGTGCCTGTGCTGCCCGGTGGCGACACGACGGGGCTGGCGGCCGAGCAGCTGGCGAAGCTGGCCGCCGACGTCGGCTACCCGCTGCTGGTCAAGGCGAGCGCCGGCGGGGGTGGCCGAGGCATGCGCGTTGTCGCGTCGCCGGACGAGCTCGACGAAGCGGTCGCCTCCGCTTCGCGTGAGGCCGCCGCCGCGTTCGGCGACGGCACCGTCTTCCTCGAGCGTTACGTCCAGCGCCCACGCCATGTCGAGATCCAGGTCATGGCCGACACGCACGGAAACGTCGTGTCTCTGTTCGAGCGCGAGTGCTCCGTGCAACGTCGACACCAGAAGGTGATCGAGGAGGCGCCGTCACCGGTCGTCGACGACGCGTTGCGCGCTCGGATGAGCGACGCCGCCATCGCCGCCGCGCGCGCCGTCGATTACGTGGGCGCCGGGACGGTCGAGTTCGTCTACGACGCCGGCCAGGACGGCAAGGGCGGCTCCTTTGCCTTCCTCGAGATGAACACCCGGCTGCAGGTCGAGCACCCGGTTACCGAGCTGATCACCGGCCTCGACCTGGTGCGTGCCCAGCTGCTCATAGCCATGGGCCGCCCGCTGCCTGAGGAGATGCACAACCCGCGAATTCGCGGTCACGCGGTCGAGGCCCGTCTGTGCGCCGAGGATCCGGCCGACGACTACCGGCCCCACACCGGCACCCTGCGCACCATGGATGTCCCGGCGATCGCCGGCGTGCGGGTTGACTCGGGTTTTCGGGCCGGTTCGGTCATCAGTCATTACTACGATTCGCTGCTGGCCAAGGTCATCGCGTGGGCACCAACGCGCGACGAGGCACTTGCCAGCCTCTCGGCGGCGCTGGCCGGCGCCCGGATTCACGGCGTGACCACCAACCGCAACCTGCTTGTGCGCGTCCTGCGCCATGACGAGTTCGCCGGGCGGGGCACCGACACTGGTTTCCTTGACCGACACGACGTCCCCGAACTCGGCGCTGCCCTCCTTGACACGCAGGCCGAGCGCCTGCACGCCGTCGCGGCGACCGTGGCCAGCGTGGCCGCGCGGCGTGCTGCGGCGACGGTCCAGGCCACGTTGCCCGCTGGCTGGCGCAACAACCAGTCGCAATCGCAGACCACAACCTGGCAGACCCAGGGCGGGCGCGAAGTGCGCGTCGGGTACACGTTACGTCTGACGGACACCTGCCTGCGCGTCGATGACGAGGCGTTGGCCGACGTCGAGGTTGTCGAGGGCAGTAGCGAGCGGGTGGTGCTGCGCGTCGACGGGGTGCGCCGCACTTATGATGTCGTCCTCGACGGCGATCTTGCCCACGTTGACTCGGTCGCCGGCTACTCCGCCCTTCGGCTGGCGCCACGCTTCGTCGACCCGAGCACTCTCAACCCGCCCGGGTCGCTCACCGCGCCGATGCCGGGCTCGGTGATCCGACTACCGGTCGCCGAGGGCGAGACGGTGTCAGCCGGTCAAACCCTTGTCGTCCTGGAGGCGATGAAGATGGAGCACACCGTCGCGAGCCCGATCGACGGGGTGCTGAGCGCCCTGCCGGTCCAGGTCGGCCATCAGGTCTCGAGCGGTGACGTCCTCGCCGTGGTCGAGGCGGTGGACGGTGGTGAAGTGGCGTCGGACGCCACGGAGCTTTAATGAACCCGGCGCGCTCCCGATCGGTGGCGCGTCGATACCGATGTGAGGAGTGTCATGGAATTGCACGAGACAGCGGAACGTCAGGACCTGCGCAAGGCGGTCGCCGAGATTGCCAAGGATTTCGGACACGAGTACTACCTGGAAAAGTCGCTGGCCGGGGGGAAGAGCACCGAGCTGTGGCAGGCCGTGGGCAAACAGGGCTTCCTCGGGGTGAACCTTTCCGAGCAGTACGGCGGCGGCGGCGGCGGCATCTACGACATGCAGATCGTCGGTGAGGAGCTCGCCGCGGCGGGCTGCCCGCTGCTGATGACCGTCGTCTCGCCAACCATCTGCGGCACGATCATCCAGGCATTCGGCAGTGAGGAACTCAAGCAGCAGTGGCTGCCGGGCATCGCCAGCGGCGAGACGATCATGGCCTTCGCGATCACCGAGCCGGACGCGGGCTCGAACTCGCACAACATCGCCACGACCGCGAAACGCGACGGTGACGACTGGGTCATCAACGGCACCAAGTACTACATCTCCGGTGTCGACGAAGCCGAGGCGATCCTGGTCGTCACCCGAACGTCGACTAACGACCGTGGTCGCGGACTACTCAGCCTGCTCGTCGTGCCCACCGATGTCCCCGGGCTAACCAAGTCACTCATCCCGGTCCAGGCGGTCACTCCGGAGAAGCAATTCACTCTGTTCTTCGATGACGTCCGCGTGCCGGCCGCCAACCTGATCGGCACGGAGAACGAGGGCCTGCGCCAGGTCTTCATGGGCCTGAACCCGGAGCGAATCATGGGGGCAGCGCTCGGCAACGGCATCGGCCGTTACGCGCTCGACAAGGCGGCCGATTACGCCCGTGAGCGCCACGTGTGGGGCGCGCCGATCGGCTCGCACCAGGGCGTATCGCACCCCCTCGCCCACGCCAAGATCCAGGTCGAGCTGGCCCGGTTGATGACCCAGCGTGCCGCCGCCCTGCACGACGCCGGCGATCCGGGGTCGGGTGAGGCGTCGAACATGGCGAAATATGCCGCAGCCGAGGCGGGCATCCTGGCGCTCGACCAGGCGATTCAGACCCACGGCGGCAACGGCATGGCCACCGAGTACGGCCTCGCCACGTTGTGGGGTCCGGCCCGGCTCATGCGCACCGCGCCGATCAGCCGCGAGATGATCCTCAATTTCGTGGCGCAGCACAGCCTGAAACTGCCCGCGTCCTACTGAGTCGCCGCGGACGGAAAGGGAATCGCATGCAACTCGGCATCGGTCAGTGGGTGACCCGGCGCGCCTTCCTCAACGGCGGGCGCACCGCGTTGATCAGCAACGGCGCGCACATCTCCTACGCCGACCTCGATCGGCGCACCAACCAGGTCGCCGCCGCACTCATCGCCCTCGGCGTGCGCAGGGGCGATCGGGTCGCGGTGCTGCTGGTCAATTCGACCGAGTTCATCGAGGTGCTGCTGGGCTGCGCCAAAATCGGCGCACTTGCAGTGCCGCTCAACGTGCGCCTTGCCGGACCCGAGATCGGCTACATTCTGGCCGACTCAGGCGCCGATGTTCTGGTCTTCCACGAGCCGTTGGCCGCGCAGGCCAAGAGCGCCGTCACCGAGTCCGGAGTCCGCGTGCGCCATGTCGTGCGCGCCGGTGGGGCGCCGGCGCCGGGCGAGCTCGGCTATGAAGACGTCGTCTCGGGCGCCGCGCCCGAACCGCTCAACGGTGACGTCGACGGCCGCGACCCAGCGTTCATCATGTACACGTCGGGGACGACGGGCCGACCCAAGGGCGCGATCCTCACCCACGACAACCTGCTATGGAACGCGATCAACGTCCTCGGCACCGACATCGGCCTGCGGGGCGAGGACGTCACCGTCGCGGTGGCGCCGATGTTCCACATCGGCGGGCTGGGAGTACACACACTGCCGCTGCTCTACGTCGGCGGCACCAGCGTCATCATGCCGTCTTTCGAGCCGCGAGCGACGCTGCAGGCGATGGCCGACCACCACGTCACGGTTCAGTTCATGGTGCCGGCCATGTGGACCGCTCTCACACAGGTGTCCGACTTTGACTCCTTCAACCTGTCTGCGTTGCGTTTCGCCATGGGCGGCGGGTCGCCCGTCCCCCTCACGGTCATCGACTTCATGCGCGAGCGAGGCGTGCCCTTCACCGAGGGCTTCGGCATGACCGAGACCGCTCCCCTGGTGACCGTCCTCGACGCCGAGAACATCAGCACGCGGGCCGGGTCGATCGGCCGCGTCGCGATGCATGTCGACGCCCGCATCGTCGACGACGACGACCGCGACGTCGCGACCGACACCGTGGGCGAACTGATCGTGCGCGGTCCGAATGTGTTCACCGGCT
Organism: Mycobacterium sp. NGS41; assembly: GCF_059812725.1. Taxonomy (NCBI): domain Bacteria; kingdom Bacillati; phylum Actinomycetota; class Actinomycetes; order Mycobacteriales; family Mycobacteriaceae; genus Mycobacterium; species Mycobacterium sp. NGS41. Next base: position 98,912 of record NZ_JCALDF010000015.1, on the reverse strand, counting down.
ACTGGATGAAGGCCGAGGCGAGCGCCGAGGCGTTGCGCGGGGGCTGGTTCCACACGGGCGATCTCGGGCGCATGGACGCGGAGGGCTTCATCACCCTCGTCGACCGCAAGAAGGACATGATCATCTCCGGCGGCGAGAACGTCTACCCGATCGAGGTCGAGCAGGTCCTCTTCCGCCACCCGGCGGTGTTCGACGCCGCCGTGATCGGCGGTAAGGACGCGAAGTGGGGCGAACGCGTCGTCGCGGTCGTGGTTGCCGACCCGGCGACGCAGGCGCCGAGCGCCGAGGAGATCGTGGCGTGGTGCCGGGAGCGGCTGGCACACTTCAAGTGTCCGCGTGACGTGCACTTCGTCGCCGAACTGCCGCGCAACGCCACCGGCAAGCTGCTCAAGACCGAGCTGCGCGCGCAGTTCACGGGCATCGAGGGCGGAGTCGTTTTGCGCTGAGTCGTGCCGCTGCACATCGCGGGTTCGGAGCAGGGCCCCTAAATCATGAACTGAGAAGAGGATCGACAGCATCGGCGGGGGCTAGCGGTTTCGTTCACCTCCCTCGATTCGGTGCGGCGGGTGCCGACGCAGGCAACCCCAGCGTCGGTAGGATCCCAGCCCAGCGGATCGGACGGCGAACAACGTAACCACAAATCGACAGGAGGCCTGAAAGTGGCCGGTTTGCGCCGCAAACTGCTCCTCGAGGCCGCCGCCGACCTGTTCGCGCGGCAAGGCTTTCACGCCGTGGGCATCGACGACATCGGTGCCGCAGCAGGGGTGAGCGGGCCGGCCGTCTACCGGCACTTTCAGAACAAGGACGCGATCCTTCGCGAGTTATGCGACGCCGCCATGACTGAGCTGCTGGCCGGCGCCCGGCGCGCCACCACGGCCGGCACACCGACGGAGGTCCTGCACGCCCTTGTCGACCTGCACGCGGCCTTCGGCGCGCGACGACGCGGCCTGTTGGCCGTCTACGCCCGCGAGCACCGCTCGCTGTCGCCGCTGGCGACCCGTGCCCTGCGACGCCGACAGCACAGCTACGAGTCCTTTTGGGTCGAGGCACTCGTACGAGCACGGGGCGATCTGGACCGTGAGCGCGCACAGGGCCTGGTCGCCGCCGTGCTGTCATTGCTCAACGCGTCCGCGTACATGCCGGCGTCGCTGGACGACGCGACGATTGAGGCGATGCTGGCCGCCGCGGCCGTTGCGGCGCTGTTCAGCCGCGCGGTTACACAGCAGGTAGACGGCGCCCCGCACCGGATTTAGTGTGTGTCGAGCAGCGACTGGGGAATGTCCACCATGCGGGACCGCACGTATTCCCCGAGCCCCTTGGCCTGTGCGTCCAGCCGGGTCGAGGAGGCCACCCCGTCACCGAGCAAGCCGTGCACCACCACGTTGAGGGCGCGCAGGTTCGGCAGTTCGAAGCGCTCCATGGGCAGGTGCGCCGTCTCCGGCCCGAGCAGAGTGCGCAGCCGCTCGACGCTGAGGTAGTCACGCGCCCACGCGTACCCAGGGTCATCCCGTGCCCACAGGCCGAGGTTAGCGTTGCCGCCCTTGTCTCCGGACCGCGCGCCGAGTACCGACCCGAGCGGCGCGCGACGTGTCGGCCCGGACGGCACTGGCAGCTTCGCGGGCGGGGCGATCCTAGCCGGCGGGACGGCACCGGTCGGCGGGTCGGGGACCTCGTGCCGTGTGCCGTCGGCGTCGACGAGTACGTGCGTGAGGGCCGACCGCGCTACGTAGGCCGGCCGGTAGACGCCGAAGGCGGTCTCCGAGGACGGTGGCGTGGTGGTGTGGAAGCCGGCGAAACCAGCCAGGGCGATCTCCATGACCCCCCCGGAGAAGGCTCGGCCCACCTTGCGCGGGTCGGCGTCCTTCACCGTCACACGCAGGTGCGCGCAGGCTTGCTCGTTCGTCGGTGCGTCGGAGACGTCGAAACGCAACAGCCTCACGTCGACTTCGTCGAAGGCGTCGCGTCCGCCGAGAACGTCGAAGAGCTGCTGTTCGGCGAAAGCCGCCTTGGCCCCGATGTCGAGGCCGGTGAGCACCATGGTCATTGTGTTACGGAAGCCGCCCACCTCATTCAACGCCACCTTCAACGTGTCCGGCGGCGGACTGCCTTTCGTACCGCTGATCGCGACGCGGTGCTCACCCTGTTGAGCCAGCCGGATGGTGTCGAAGTGGGCGACGACGTCGGGGCCGAGGTAGGCAGGTTCAGCGATCTCGTAGAGCAGCTGGGCGGTGACCGTGCCGACTGAGACCAGTCCCCCGGTGCCGGGATGCTTCGTGATCACCGAAGAGCCGTCCTCGGCGACCTCGGCGATCGGAAACCCCGGGTAGCGGCGGTCCGTGATCTCGTCCAGGAACGCGTAGTTGCCGCCCGTCGCCTGAGGGCCGCACTCGATCACGTGCCCGGCGACGACCGCGCCCGCGAGCCGATCCCAGTCGGCGGGTGCCCAGGCGTGCCACCAGGCGGCTGGACCGACGACCAGGGATGCGTCGGTGACCCGGCCGGTCACGACGACGTCGGCGCCCGAACGCAGCGCCTCGGTGATGCCCCAGGCGCCGAGGTACGCGTTGGCCGATACCGGTTTGATGTCGCCGACGGGCGGCGTGATTGCGTGGAGGTCGCCACGTAGGTCGTCGCCCTCGACGTGAGCGACGCGCGCGGTGAGGCCGAGACGGGCGGACAGCTCGCGCAACGCGGCGGCCAAGCCGGCGGGATTCAGCCCGCCCGCGTTCGCGACGACCTTGATGCCATGATCGAGACAGGTGCCCAGCACCTGTTCCATTTGGGTGAGGAAAGTCCGCGCGTACCCGCCGGACGGGTCTTTGGCCTGGGCCTTGGCCAGGATGAGCATGGTCAGCTCGGCCAGATAGTCACCGCACAGGACGTCGATCGGTCCGCCCTCGACCATCTCGCGGGCTGCGGCGATGCGGTCGCCGTAAAAGCCGGAGCAGTTGCCGATGCGGACCGGGACGCTCACCGCTGACGCCCTGCGAACTGGCCCGCCACGCGCCCGCCGCCAGGGGGCCCCGCGAAGGCCTGGGCGATCGCGAGCCACTGGTCGGCCAGCGGGCCGTCGGCGACCAAAGCGGTGTCGTCGCGGTGGCGGCGTTGGGTGACCAACAGGCAAAAGTCGAGCGCCGGCCCGCTCACGCGGTTGGCCGCGTCGGCTGGCCCCCACGTCCAGACGCTGCCGTCCGGAGCGGTCAGCTCAACGCGTACCGGGTCCGCGGGCAGGTCCAGACCGTTGGCCAGGTAGCTGAACGCGCGTGCACCCACCCCGATGTGGGCCACGTGACGCAGCCGTGCCGTGGCCTCGCGGGTCGCGCCGAGCGCGTCGACGACGTCCTGGCCGTGCGCCCAGGTCTCCATGAGTCGCGCTGTCAGCGACGAGACCGCGCTCATCGGCGGCCCGAACCACGGCAGGCGGGTCGCCGGGTCAATGTCCGCGAACGCCGCAACGAGGGCGGCACGCGACGTGTCGAACCACGCGAGCAGGTCGGCAGCCGGCATTTGACGGTAGCGCTCGGCGATGACGTCGGGTGAGATGCTTCCGTCGGCCATCATCGGCAGGTAGTCGCTGCTGAACCCGTCGGGGTCGGTGGCCGAGCGCACCGCGACGTCGTCGAAGAACGCCAGATGGCTGATCTGGTCGCGGATCGTCCAGCCCACGGCCGGAGTCGGCGCGTCCCAGCCGCGCGGACCTTCGGTCAGCGGCGCGACCAATCCGCGTAGGGCTGCCGTCTCCGCTTCGATGTCGGTGATAACCGACTGCATGCTCACCGCCATGTCAGTGTCCCTTCCACTGCGGCGCGCGCTTCTCGCGGAACGCCGCCGGGCCTTCCTGCGCGTCGTCGCTCAGATAGACCGGCTCCCATATCTCGTCGGCCAGGTCGTACGCGGCGGCGAGGTGGTGCTGCGCCGAGAGGTACACGGTGCGCTTGGACGCGAGCACGGACAGCGGTGCGTTCGCGGCGATGCTGAGCGCCAACTGCTGGGTACGCTCGCGTAACTGATCGGCCGGCACCACCTCATTGACCAAGCCGACCTGGTGGGCGCGCTCCGCGGTGATCGGGTCGCCGGTCAGCAGGATTTGCATGGCAACGCGCGGGGGCACCAGCCACGACAGGGGTGTCGCCCACGGCGAACCGCGGCCGACCTTGACCTCGCTGACGGCGAAGGTCGCGTGTTCGGCGGCCACGACCAGGTCGCACTGCTGCGCGAGCAGGAAGCCCCCGGCGAACGCGACACCGTTGACGGCCGCGATCGTCGGCTTCGCGACATCGATGTTGCGGCCGAACTGCGGAGCGAAGTCCTTCGGGGGCACCTTGAGCGCGTTCTGCGCCATCTCCTTCAAGTCCCCGCCGGCGCAGAACGCCTTATCGCCCACGCCGGTGAGGACGAGCACCTTCGCCGCGTCGTCGTCATTGAAGCGGAGTACCGCGTCGAATAGCCCCGTGCGCACAGCGTTGTTCAGCGCGTTGCGCGCCTCGGGCCGGTTGATCGTCAGCCAGGCCACGCTGTCGACGACCTCGTAGCGAATCGGTTGCTCGGCCACCGAGCCTCCGTCCCTCACCGTCGTCTCGCATGTGAGTGGCAGTTCACCCCGGCACCTCGACAAACGGGTCGGCCAGCTCAACGGTGGCTTCACTCGGCACGCACGGACCATCTTCGCTCGAGACGAGCAACTCGAGGTCGACGAGGCGCCGTCCGCCATCGTCGCGTTTGGCCACGACCTTGCCGCTCAGGGTCGCGGTCTGGCCCGGGTAGATCGACCGGATCATTGAGATTCTGCGGCGCCGGATGAGCGCGCCGGGTCCGGCCCATTCGTTGAGGCCGCGGTCGATGAAGCCATGGAAGAAGAGGGTTGACAGGTAGATTGTGCGCTGGCCCTGGCTGCGCGCGTAGTCGGGGTCGTGGTGACCGGGGAACCAGTCCCATGTCGAAGCCGCGTTCATGCAGATGCGCTTGTAGCTGATCTCGATCGAGACGGGCGTCAGGGTGTCGCCGACGGCGATGTCCTCGAACCGCACGGGGAAGCGGACCATGCTGTGCTCGGTGGATCCGTTCATGATGCGCCTTCACTATCGGCGGTGTCGTATCGGAAGAGCACGTTGGTGTTGCGGCCGATGACCTCACCGTGCTGGTCGGAGAACGTACTCACCGTGGTGATGAACACGCCGGTGCCCACCCGCGTCGTCTTCGGCTCGGAGATCGAGGCGATCTCCTCCACGATCGACACGTGATCGCCTACCCGGGGCCGGCGTTCGAACTCCGTCGTCGTTGAGGCGTTGATGATGTGGTGGCCCGGCAGCGGCACGCTGAGGGCCAGCAGCATATCCGTGCGTGTGAGGTGCTCCGGCGCCCACTGCGGCGCGAAGCCAAGGGTCATCAACAGCCCGGGCGGGCAGTCCTCACCCTCCCAGTAGCTGGGATTGGCATCCTCGACGAGCGAACAGTAGTACAACACCATCGAGCGGTCGATCGGGAACCACGCACGCCGCGGTTCCGTGCGATGGCCGACCCACGCCCGGCCCTCGTCGAAGGTCCCGAATGTCATCCCGAGGCCGGTGACGTCGCTCGTTGGCGCGCTCACCGGGCCACCTGCACGACGGCGCTCCCCTTTATCGCGGGTTCGCCGGACTGGCGCGTGACCACGAGTTCGAGGTCTGCCACCTGCTGCCCTCCGGCCTCGCGCACGCCGGTGACCCTGCCGCCGAAGCTGAGCAGGTCACCGGGCCATACCTGACCGGTGAACCGGATGCGGAACGAGCGGATGTTGGCCAGCCCCACCCAGGCGGTCAGCCGCTGGGCGAGCACACCGCCGTGCAGCAGTCCCATACCGAACACACCGGGCATGCCGGCCGCGCGGGCGAACTCCTCGTCATGGTGGATCGGGTTGAAGTCGCCGCCGGACCCGGCGTAGCGGACGATGTGCGAGCGCGTCAGCGGGCCGAACTGTGAGCTCGGCATCTCGTCGCCGGCGGCCAACGCCACCGGCGCGGGGGATGTCGTCATTGGGTGGAGCCTCCGGTTTCGATCAAGACGTCGGTCTGGCGCACGACGAGTTCGTCGCGCTGGTTGGTGAAGTCGGTCTCGATCGTCACGATTGTCATGGTGCCGCCGCGCTTGCCCTCGCGGCTGGTCACGTTCGACACCCGACGCGTCTCGGTGAGCTCGTCGCCGACGACCACCGGCGCGAAATACTCCCAGCCGCACTCACCGTGCAGTACGCGTCGCAGGTCGAGCCCGAGGGCGCCGAACATGTCGTCGTCGGCGCGCCAGTGAGCCGAGGAGACGACGAAGGTCGGCGGAGCGGGGATCGCGCCGAAGCCGGCGGCGCGGGCCGCTGCGGCGTCCTGGTAGATCGGGTCGTGGTCGTCGAGGGACAGCGCGAACTCGCGCACTTTGGACCGGTCGACGGGAAATGTGGTGCTCCCGAGTTGCGTCCCGATGAGCGATGCGTCAGCCACTCTGGTCACCTTTCCCGCCGGCGAAGGCCGGCGCACAATCGCGAATGAGGCTGCCGAGGTTCTCGGCGATGCGCTCGGGCGCGAGGCCGATCGAGGGTGAGTAGAGAACGATGTGGTCCAGCACGCCCTCGTAGCGGCGCAGCCCTTCTCGGACCTCGGCGGCGGTGCCGGCCACCGCCATCGCGTCGATCATGTCGTCGGTGACGGCTGCGAACATGGCCGGCAGGTCACGCCGCGCGAACGCGTCGCGAATCGCCGCCCCCTGCCTGGCGAAGCCGCTCACATCGAGAACGTGTTCGTAGGTCTTCACCGAGGAGTAGAACGCGATCTGCTGCGCGGCCTCACGGCGTGCGATCTGTGGGTCGTCGTGCACCGCGCAGATGACCATCGAGACGATCTCAATGTCGGCGGGATCGCGTCCGGCCCGCTCCGCACCGCGCACGACGGCTGGGCGGGCGACCTCCTCGACGTAGGTCGTGGTGAATAGCGGATGACCGGCCAACCCGTCGGCGACGCGCCCTGCCACCTCGCACATCCGCGGACGCACGCCCGCGGTGATGATCGGGATGGCCCGCTGCGGCGGCGCGACGTCGCCGGTCGGGACGAGATTCATCCGATAGAAGCGACCCTCATGGCGCACCGGGCCCTCGTGCAGGTTCCAGATCCGACGCACGAGCGGGACCAGCTCCTCCATGCGCAGAGCGGGAGCGGAGGTGTCCTCGACGCCGTGCCAGTCGCTCATCATGCGGCGTGTGCCGTTGCCGAGTCCGAGCACGACGCGCCCGCCTGAAAGCTCGTCGAGGTCACGCGCCTCGGTGGCGAGCACGAGCGGGCTGCGCCCGACGCCGTACAGGATCGACGACCCGATGCGGCAGCGCTTTGTGCGCGCGGCCATCGCGGCCATCGAGATCGAGCCGGAGCGCGAGTAGAACTCCGAGGCCCAGGCGGCGTCGAAGCCGGCGAGGTCGGTAGCCTCGGCCGTATCGACAAGGGTGGCCAAGTCCGCGCCGAGCACCGAGACCCCGTACGTGCTCACGACGCCGCCAGCCTGAATCGGACCAGCCCAAGGTCCTCGTTCACCCGCTCGAACACTGCGCGCACTGTTGCGCCGATCGCAACTTCATCGGGGGCCACGCCCTCGAGACTGGCCAACAACTGCGGCCCCTCGTCCAGACGAACGAGCACGACGACGTACGGCTCGCTGCGCGGGAACGAGTCCCACGGGGGGCGGTACACCGGCGCGAAACTGACGATCTCACCAGTACCCGCCGCGGTGTCCCAGGCCAACTCACCGTCATGGCAGACGGGACACACCAGCCGCGGGTAGAGGAACGGGTGGTCGTTCGCGCACCGCTGGAAGACGAGTACGCCGCGGGCCGCTGCTGCGAAGTAGGGACGGTTGACGTCGGTCAGCGGCGGCAGCGCCTCAGGATCGTGCAGACCGTCGAGAGAACTCGAAGCTGCGGTCATGACGCTCCCTCCATCACCATGCTGACGTGACTGCACAGCATCGAGCCGTAGCTGTGCACGAACGCGGTATCCGCCCCGAAGACCTGACGGCCCTCGGCGCGACCGGACAACTGCCAGTAACCCTCAAGGATCTGCGAAATGCCAGAGGAGGTCCCGGTGTGCCCGAACCGGATCAGGCCGCCGTCGGTGTTCACCGGAAGGTCGCCCCCCGGATCGGCGCAGCCGTCACGGTAGAAATCGCCTGCCCCGCCGGGCTTCACGAAACCCGCCTCCTCAAGGATCATCGCCGGGTTCGAGGCGAAGGCGTCGTAGAGCAAGGCGATGTCGATGTCGGCCGGCGCCCGTCCGGAGCGCTCGAAGGCCATCGGACCCGAACGGGCGGCCCCGGTACGACCCGGGCGGGCCAGCGAGGTCAGAAAACCGTGGGTGTGACCCTCTCCGAAGCCGAGCAGGTGTACCGGCCGGTGCTTGCCCGCGCGAGCCCGGCGGGCCGAGCCCAGCACGAGCGCGCCACCGCCCTCGCAGGGAATCGAGCAGTGGTAGAAGTGGAACGGCCCGGCGATCGGGCGGGACGCCAGCACGTCCTCCACAGTCAGGCGTTGTGAGCGGTGCGCGATCGCCGCGGGATTCAGCGCGGCCCACCGGTCCTGCGACGCGGTGACCTCGGCGATGTCCGCCTTGCCCTGTCCCGTCTCGTGCATCCAGGCCTGCGCGATCAAACCGTACAGCGCCGGCACGGACGGTCCGTAGGGCATCTCGAACGCGTGGTCACACACCAGCGCCATCAGTTCGCGCCCGCCATCGCGGATCGGTGGAAACTTGCCCGCCGACACGACCAGCACCGTCTCGGCCTCGCCCCGGGCGATGACGTTACTCGCCATGCGCGTCATGGCCAGATGGGTCCCGCCGCCAAGCTGACAGGTCATCTGAAGTTTCAGGTTGTGCAGCCCGAGATAGTCCATGAGGTCCTCGGACAGGAAGATCGAACCCTCGTTCGTCATCGGCCCGGCGCACACGAGACCGTCGACCTCGTCTGGGACCACCCCTGCGTCGGCGAGAGCCGCGACCGCAGCGCGCACATGCAATTCAGTGGAGGTGTACGGAACGTTTCTTCCTGGAGCGAGTTCGGCGGCACCGATGATGGCCGGCTGGTCGTGTGGCATCCGGACTCCTTCCGACCACGCGTTCAACGCCGGTCCCGACGTGAACGACGGTTAGCATAGCGTGACTAGGGGGTCCGCGTCACCCCCGGCCCGCACCCGCCGCCAGCGCGGTATGGATTCTCTGGATGTCGTTGCGCCTCTTCCCAAGAGGGTGCTGCGATGACCGAACCCCGCGCCGATCGTGTCGTTTCTCGACGATGTCTAGGTGACAGATGAGGCCGATCGCGAAGCCCGCTGGTTCCGGTGGACGCCCGGCACGCGCTCGGGCGGACCTTTCGCGCGCTCAGTCGCGCGTTTTTCTGAAGTGGCGCGGTGACCGACCGGTCCACCGTTTGAAGGCATGTGTGAAGTTCGTGAGGTCCGCGTACCCGAGTTCTGCCGCGATCTCGCTTACCGACACCGATCTGTCGAGAAGTCGCAGAATTGCTCGCTCCTGCAAGAACGACTGACGTAATTCTCGAAAGGTGGTCCCCTCTTCGCGCAGGCGCCGCTTCAACGTGCTCGGGGATATCGAGAGCTCGCCCGCCGTCCGGCTGATGTTCGTTTTTCCGGGATCTTTCTCGAGCAGGTCCCTTACTTTTTCGGAGACCGACGTGTCACGTCGTTGATCGAGAGTTCGCTGCAAATCGGTGACGGCAATCCGGTACGCCACAGGATCGGAGAATCGACAGACCTCCTCCAGCGTAGCCGCGGGAACGTGGACGAACGAGCTGGGGGCGTCGAAGAAGATCCGACCCGCCAACACTTCGTCATGAAGAACCCACGACTCCGGCGCTGAATGACTCAGATGCAGTTCAATATTCGGTACGGCACCCGCGAGCATGTCGAGCAGACGCAACAGCGCCAGCCCACCGTAGGTGACGGCCAGGCAGTTCAGGCCCGCGTCACCGGTGCGACCGGTGAGCCCGATCGTGAGGCCGTGTTCCGTCGAATGGAACGTCGGGCTGAGGGCTGTGGTGATCACCGGCAGATAAGCAAGCAACTCGACAACCTCGGCTACCGAGCCCGCGCTGACCAAGGGAACACTGAGTGCCCCAAAGGACGTCAGTTTGGCGTGTTCGGCGAACGCGAAACCCAGACGGGTTCCCTGATCACAATCAAAATCGGAATATATCTCCCTGAACCACCGTAAGGGGACCTGCGCGTCGCGACCCACCAACATCGACTCGGTGACGTGCTCGCGAACCATGATGCTGCGCAGCGCAATGCTGGCGTCATGCCCTAGCGCCTCACTGTCCAGCATCTGCAGGAAAGCCAGCGCTGGCATACCCGAGTCGTCGAGTTTCACGTGCCTCCCTGCGCGTGAGCTAAAAACACAACTCTTTGACTCCTGCGAGCCTAGCGACGCTGGTCACGCGCGACAACACTCGTTAGGAGAAGTTCCAGATTGAGGAGAGTTAACCATGGCAGTCGTCACCTTCGTCTCTCATGACGGCGAGAAGTACGAAGCCCCCTTGACCGAAGGGCAGTCCTTGATGCAGATCGCGGTCAATAACGCGGTGCCCGGCATCGACGGCGATTGCGGAGGGGAAGCCGCATGCGGAACATGCCACGTGATCGTCGCTCCCGAGTGGTCGGACACGGTGGGACTCTGCGGCGCCAACGAAGAGGAGATGCTCGCGATGAACCCCGAGCGTCAGCGGACGTCGAGGCTGTCCTGCCAGATGGCCGCCTCCGAGGCATGGGATGGCTTGACGGTCGAGCTACCTGAGTTCCAGCTCTGAAACAACGTCATGGATTTGGAGGAAACAATAATGAGTATTCCCGCGGCAGTGGCCGCCAAAGCCCAGTCTGCCGTGCCTCTGGAGCTGCAAATCCGCGGCGCACACCTCTACGACAAGACACGTCGGTGGGTAACCGGAACCAATGGTAAGAAGATCTTCACCGAGACGCCCATTCCTCCGGTCGAGGACGTCGACATCGCCGACATCGATCTCAGCAACCCGTTCCTCTACCGCCAAGGCCGCTGGAAGTCCTACTTCGAACGCGTGCGCAACGAGGCGCCGGTGCATTACCAGGCTCGCAGTCCGTTCGGCCCGTTCTGGTCGGTGACCCGCCACGCGGACATCATCGCCGTCGACAAGAACCACGAGGCTTTCTCCGCAGAGCCGTTCATCATCATCGGGAGACCGCCTCGTTTTATGGACATCGCCATGTTCATCGCGATGGATCCGCCACAACACGACTTGCAGCGCGCTTCCGTCCAAGGGGTTGTCGCGCCGAAGAACCTGCGCGAGATGGAGGGGCTGATCCGCTCGCGTGTCCAGGAAGTGCTGGACGATCTACCGGTGGATCAGCCGTTCAATTGGGTGCACCACGTCTCCATCGAACTGACAGCGCGCATGCTCGCGACCCTGCTGGACTTCCCGTACGAGCAGCGGCACAAGCTCGTGGAATGGTCGGACCTCGCCACCTCCATGGAGCAAGCCAATGGTGGTCCTTCCGACAACGACAGAGTGTTTCGTGGCATGGTCGACATGGCGAAGGGGCTCAGCGCTCTCTGGCATGACAAGGCGGCCCGTACCGCCAACGGGGAGCGACCGGGCTTCGATCTGATCACGATGCTGCAGGCCAACGAGGACACTAAGGATCTCATCGACCGCCCGATGGAATTCCTCGGCAATTTGGTATTGCTGATCGTCGGGGGAAACGACACGACTCGCAACTCGATGAGCGGAGGGGTTCTCGCCTTGAACCAGTTCCCCGATCAGTTCGAGAAGTTGAAGGCGAACCCTGACCTGATTCCCAACATGGTGTCCGAGATCATTCGCTGGCAGACCCCGTTGGCGTACATGCGCCGAGTCGCGAAAAAAGACATCATGTTGAACGGGCAGTTCATCCGTAAGGGCGACAAGGTCGTGATGTGGTACGCCTCTGGTAACCGCGATGAGCGTGTCTTCGAGCGGGCCGATGAGTTGATCATCGACAGGAGCAACGCGCGCAATCACATCTCGTTCGGGTTCGGTGTGCACAGGTGCATGGGAAACCGGCTTGCTGAGTTGCAGCTTCGAATCCTATGGGAGGAATTGCTGCCTCGCTTCGAGAACATCGAGGTGGTCGCCGAACCCGAGTATGTGCAATCGAATTTCGTCAGGGGCATCAGCAAGCTGATGGTCCGCCTCACTCCCAAGCAGAATGGATGACTGCAGAACGAGCGGTCATCGTCGGCGCCAGCCATGCCGGCGCGCAGTTAGCGGCTAATCTTCGGAGGGAGCGGTGGGCCGGGGAGGTCGTGCTGATCGGCGATGAGGACCGCCTGCCGTACCACCGTCCTCCGTTGTCGAAGGCCTACCTGGCCGGCAAGAGCGGCCTCGACGACCTCCTCATCCGCGGTGCCGATTTTTACAAGAAACAGAACATTCGACTCCTTGATGCGACCGTAGAGGCGGTCGACCGGAGTGCCAAGTGCGTGTCTCTGAGCAGCGGCGACACGCTGGATTACACCAAGCTCGCGCTGTGCGTCGGCGCAAGGGCGAGACGACTGCCGACGCCAGGGGTGGACCTTCCCGGAATCTACTACCTGCGCACTGCTGCAGACGTCCAGTTGATCCGTGCCGCCGCCGCATCGGGTCGTAGGGTCGTGATCGTGGGCGGAGGCTATATCGGGTTGGAAACGGCGGCCTCGCTGCGTTCACTCGGCTTGAACGTCACTGTCCTCGAGGCAACCGAGCGTGTACTCGAACGGGTCACCGCGCCGGAGGTTTCCGCGTTTTACACGCGAATCCACCGCGGCGAGGGAGTGAACATCCGGACACACGCTCTCGTCGAGACCTTCTCCGGCAACGGCAGAGTGCAGGAGGTCGTGCTGGCCGGCGGCGAATCGATCCCCGCCGACCTGGTGATCGTGGGCGTCGGCGTGGTGCCGAACACCGAAATCGCCTCGGAAGCGGGATTATTCGTCGACAACGGCATCGTGATCGACGACCACGCCTGCACCAGCGACCCGGACATCGTTGCCGCCGGCGACTGCACCAGCCACACCATGGCCCGATACAACTCGCGTATTCGGTTGGAGTGCGTGCCGGGCGCCGGCGAGCAGGCCAAGGTCGCCGCGGCGACAATCTGCGGTAAGCACAGCACAATCGCTGCGCTTCCGTGGTTCTGGTCGGACCAGTACGATGTCAAACTCAAAATTGCCGGTCTCAACGCCGGATACGACGAAATGTTGCTCAGTGGTGACCCGTCGCGTGACCGTGATTTCAGCTGCTTCTACTTCCGCGAGGGCGAACTCATCGCCGCCGACTGCGTCAACCGTCCTCGCGATTTCATGTGCAGTAAGCGGGTCATCAGCCAGCAACTTCGGGTTGACCGCTCAGCCCTCCTCGCCGGCTCGATCTGACAGCTCCGACGGCAATTCCACGCGCTCGAAACACCGCGACTCTGTCGTCTGCTCGGATGCGAAAATGCGAAAGTCTGCTGGTCACAAACTGTGAACAACGCCCAGATACCTGAGTGCTACGCGGGAGATCCGCTCACCAGTGGTGGCGATGTCCGCGGCGGGAAGTACAACATGACTCACTGTCAGTCGCACCAGAACATCTGCGACGTCCTCGACGTCTTCGGCGTCGAGATCGGCGAAGTGGTCGTTGAACCACGTGGTCAAAGCCCCGGTGCAGAGCTGAAGCAGGGAAGCCGATGTCGGCAGAAGTGGCAGGACTCCAGTAGACGACGAGGCACTGTGATCATTTCCCGAGGGGTTGGACGTCAGAACTGCCTTGAGGAGCGGACTCTCTTCTGCTTCGCAGAGGGTGAACTGCACCGCTGCGGTGATGCCACCCCGCACGTCGCCCGCATGTTGGGCAAGGACGCCATGAATGCCTTCCAAGAAGCGCTGGCCCTCTGACACTACGAGCGCGTCACCGAGACCCTGTTTGTCACCGAATTCTTTGTACAACGTCGGGCGGGAGACGCCAACCGATTCGGCAACGTCGCTCATCCGGACCTGATCCCAGCCCTTCTCGATGGTGAGTTCTCGTGTCACCCTCAGAACCTGTTCGCGCACATGCCGGCGGAAAGATATCCGCAAGGGTTCAGTTGGCATAGAAGCAGGATAGGCGCCAGCCCTAAAGAGGAAGTGAACCGACTGCAGAGTTCATATGGTCCTGTCGAGGAATTCGGTGACCGCGTTCGAGAATGCGTCATTGCTGTCACCAGCGATCATGTGGCCCGCACCCGACACGTCAACGGTTTGCGCGTGCGGAACGATGGTGAGGAAATGCTTCACTGTCTCTTCGGAGACGATGTCAGACAGCAGGCCCCGGACCAGCAGTGTCGGCGCAGACACCTGCCGCGCACCAGCGAGAAGTAATGCGCTCATCATCTCGAAATCCTCAGTGCCCTCGCCCGGATCACCTTGCAGGAAACGGAAATTCGACGACACGAAGGCTGGATCCCATCGCCAGGCCCAGCGACCGTCTTCGCGACGTTTGAGGACTTTCCGTAGGCCGTCGAGGTTCTCCGGGCGGGGGCGGTGCGGGTTGTAGGCGGCGATCACGTCTGCTGCCGACTCTAGGCTGTCGAAACCTTCGGGGTGTGCCGACATGAACGCTACGACTCGTCGGGCGCCGTCCACCTCCATTCGCGGAGTGACGTCAACCAGAACGACAGCCTGCCATAGCTCCGGCGGGGCGAGTAAGTGTGTGCCGAGAATGGTCAATCCGCCCAGAGAGGCGCCGATCGCGGCAACTGGGCGGCCGGAATCGGCGTACGAGCGCACGGCCAACAGGTCGGACCCGAGTCGGTCCATGTCGTAGCGTCCGTCCGGATCCCAGTCGCTGTCCCCGTGCCCCCTGGTGTCGTACGCGACAACCGTGTAGGCCCGCTGGTGCAGGCGTTGGGCGGTGACATCCCAGGCATGCCGGCTTTGACCACCGCCGTGAAGGAGCAGCACAACTGCCCGCGGCGCGTCACAGCGGTAGAGGTCTACCGCCAGCGACAGCCCGTCGGCCGTGGGTACGCGCTCGACGGCGGGAGCCGACGAATCACTCACTCGCTGTGCGGGCATCAAGAGTTCGTCTTGGGTGCGACGACGGTGACTGTTCCCTGGGCCGCACACACGGCTCGGCCGTCGTTGCTGATGTCGATCCGCGCCACACCGCTGGTTCTGCCCAGCGAGATGATCCCGGTTGTGGCGACACAGGTGCCGCTGGAGACCGGACGAAGCAAATTCAGTTTGAATTCCGTCGTCGCGACCCAGGATCCCATCGGAATCACGGGATAGAACACCACTCCGAGGCAGTGGTCGACCATGGCTGATAAGCATCCCCCATGCAAGTTGCCGAAAGGCGTCTTCAAGTCGTCGCGTGCGTCCATCTCCGCGACGAGCCGTCCCGCAGTGAATTCCGTGTGGCGGAAGCCGAGGTAACCGGCCAACCCGCCCGTGGATTCTGCTGCGCTCTTCAATTGCTCAGCGACCTCTTCGTTGAATGTGGTGAATTGCACAGACACCTCCGGCCTCCTACCTCAGCTGCGGTTGAGACATTACGCCGTAGTTGTCACATCGGTCGAGCGTGGTCACCCGCCAGGATCGCAGGAAGGAGAAACCTCGACAGAAACGCCCGGAGTCCGTCACGACTGCGCTCCCGCGGCCCTCGAACAGTCAGCTGGCTCAATATCGTGCGGACAACCCACTCGGCGGCGTCGTCGACGGAGACGCCCGGTTCCACGCAACTCCAGTGTCTGGTGAAGATGGGACGCAGAAATTCGGTGACGATTTCGAAGAGGGACGTCGAGGTCCCCGCCGCGAGACCCACGCCGGCGAGTTCCTCGTCGCTGCCGAACAACAATCCGATGATCTCTTCGCGGCGCGCGGCCTCAACAGTGCATTCCACGAAATCGACCAGCGCAGAGCCGAGGTCGGCGTGCGCCGCGATCCGCGGGCTGATGCGGTCAAGATAGCGCTCGGCGGCGCGAATGATGACACCCGACATCACCGCCTCCCGACTGGGGAAGTAGCGATACACCGTTGCCCTGGACACACCCGCTGTTCTGCCGATGTCCTCCATGGTCGTGCCCACCACACCGCAACTCTCGAGGCACCTC
The DNA here is from genome assembly GCF_059812725.1 of Mycobacterium sp. NGS41. Classification (NCBI taxonomy): domain Bacteria; kingdom Bacillati; phylum Actinomycetota; class Actinomycetes; order Mycobacteriales; family Mycobacteriaceae; genus Mycobacterium; species Mycobacterium sp. NGS41. The sequence continues at coordinate 82,771 of NZ_JCALDF010000015.1, read as the reverse complement.
TCGGCAGCATCGAGCAACCGGTCGCGAGCGGACCCACGATCTGTCGGCGCGGCGGCACCCCATCTCAACAACCTCGTCGACACACACGCCAGTATGCCGCGAGCGCACACCATTGTGACTTGCCCACGCACATGACACCATCGCAGTTATGTCTCAAGTCAGCCCCGTGGCCCTGAGCGGATGCCGATGCCGATGTTGGTAGAAGCGCGTACCCCGGTTGTCGTCGGCGTGGGCGAAGTTACCCATCGCGGGAACGACTTCGTGGACCCGATCGACTTGGCGGTAGAAGCAGCACGCCGCGCGGTCAAAGACGCAGGTCGCCCGGTCGAGCGGCGCATCGACACCGTCGCGACTCCCGGCATCCTGGTCATACCGCGCGACAATCCCGCCAGCAGGATCGCCGAAGCGATACACATCAGTCCCGCCCGCCGCATCAGCTGTCCCGTCGGCGGAAACACCCCGCAGTATCTCGTCGAAGTGTTGGGTGGCGAAATACGCGAAGGCCGTGCAGATGTCGTCCTGGTCGTCGGGGCTGAGAGCGGGCATTCCGCACGCAAGCTTCAGGGCAGGGCACTTCTCGACTCGCCGCCCCCACCCCGCTCCGGCGACGAATCCCTGGGCGACGCCCGCCCCGGGCTGAGTCAAGCCGAATTGTCGGTGGGTCTGAGTTGGCCGCACGAGGTGTATCCCATCTTCGAGTCCGCAATCGCCGCGCGCCACGGCCGCGACTTCGATGCTCAACGGGAGTGGCTGGGCACGCTGATGGCACCGTTCACAGCCGAGGCGGCACGCCATCCGGAACAGGCCTGGTTTCCACGCGCACGAAGTGCCACCGAACTCAGCGAAGTCACCGCGGAAAACCGCATGGTCTGCTTGCCCTATCCCAAGCTGCTCAACAGCATCATGTCCGTCGACATGGCTGCCGCCTTCATTCTCATGGCGGCCGAGGTGGCGGACGAATTGGGCGTCGCGCGCGATCGTTGGGTCTTTCCCTGGTCAGCAGCGACTTGCAACGACGTGTACTTCCCCGTGGAACGGCCGGACATCAGCCGCTCATCGGGTATCGAGGTAGCAGCACGGAAGGCTCTCAATGCGGGCCGGCTGACCACCGACGACATCCGGTGGTTCGACCTCTACTCCTGCTTCCCGTCGGCAATTGAGATGGCTGCCGAGGCTCTCGACTTAGACCCCCTCGACGACAGAGGCCTCACAGTAACCGGAGGCCTGCCTTATCACGGCGGTCCCGGAAACAATTACGTCAGCCACTCGATCGTTGAGATGGTCCGACGGTGTAGACGCGACCCAACCGACGCCGGACTCGTCACCGGCCTCGGGTGGTATTCGACGAAGCATTCGGTCGGTCTGTGGTCGGCCACCCCGCCACCAATCGGGTGGCGACTGCTCGACACGGCGGTCGAGCAAGCTCAGATCGATTCATCGAGGTTGGGTGTCGCAGGCGTCGACGAGGCGACCGGTTGCGCGACAGTGGACGGATACACCGTCGTCTACGACCGAGACGGGCAACCTCGATGGACGCCGATCATCGCGCACCTGTCCGACGGGCGAAGAGTCGTCGCACGCAGCGACGATCCGCAGATCGCCGAGGCGATCGGCGCGGAAATGTACGTCGGCAAAACGGTTAGCCTGCGAAACGCAGGGGCGTTCACCGAATTCGAGCTTCCATGATCGCCGAGGCAATGGTGCTGACCGGACCGCGGAACCTGGAGCGACGCCGGATGACCATCCCAGACGTCGGTGACCGAGGTGCGATACTGCGGGTTGAAGCATGCGGTCTATGCGGAACCGATCACGAACAATTCACCGGACACCTGCGTGCCGGCTTCTCATTCGTTCCAGGGCATGAAATCGTCGGCATCGTCGAACACGTCGGCGCTGCGGCCCGCCAACGCTGGGGTGTACAAGCCGGCCAGCGCGTGGCCGTCGAGGTGTTCCGGTCCTGCCGAGACTGCCCCGAGTGCCGTAGCGGCGAATACCGGCGGTGTGCGGTGAACGGCATCGCCACCATGTTCGGGTTCGTCGACGTGCAGATCGGCTCGGGCTTATGGGGCGGCTACGCCACCCATGTGGAGCTTCCGTGGGACGCGATGCTACTCCCGATTGCCGAAAACATGGATCCTGTTCTTGCCACGCTGTTCAACCCTCTTGGGGCCGGAATCCAATGGGGGGCAACTTTTCCCGACACCAAGGCGGGGGACGTCGTAGCGATCCTGGGGCCCGGCATTCGCGGAATCTGCGCAGCGGTGGCGGCCAAAGAGGCGGGAGCCGCGTTCGTCGCGATGACCGGCGTCGGCCCACGTGACGAACAACGACTGGCCATCGCCAGATCATTCGGTGTCGACCTGCCCATCGATGTCTCGCAGGACAACGCAGTGACAGCGCTCCAGCGCGAAACAGGCGGGCGGCTAGCCGATGTGGTCCTCGACGTCACCGCCAAAGCACCCTCCGCGTTCGCCGACGCCGTCGACCTGGCCAGACCGGGCGGCACAGTCGTGGTGGCCGGCACCCGCGGAGGAGGCGGTGCGCCCCGTTTTGAACCAGACTCACTGGTGTACAAGGAATTACATGTTGTAGGCGCACTCGGCGTGCAGTATCCCGCTTACTGGGCAGCCCTAGACATTCTCGCTGAGGGCCGCTGGCCGTTCGACCGCATCACCAGAGAATCCACCGGATTCGCCGGGCTCGCGCCACTGCTCACTTCGCTTGCAGATGAAAATGCCCAATCAAGTGCAGCGCTGCACAACGTCTTCTTGCCCACGCCCTGACGGCAGCACAGGTTCAACAGAGAGGGCCTTCCGTGACAATGGCAGAACGCGTACCGATGCTCGACCGCGAGCAGGCCCGGCTGCGGGCCGCCGAATGTGGGTTGCCCGAAGAGTTGGCAGACCTGTCGGTATTCCGCGTGGCACTTCATCAGCCGGGTGTGGCGGTTGCGCTGTATGGGCTGCTGGACTCGTTACTGTTCCGCGGTTCCCTTGACGCGCGGCTCCGCGAGCTGGTCATCATGCGCATCGGCTGGATCACTGGCTCCGAATACGAATGGACCCAACATTGGCGAATCGCCACATCGCTCGGCGTGCCTGAGCATGATCTCCTGGCGGTGCGCGACTGGCAGATTTCCGAAAGCCTCGGGCCAGTCGAGCGTGCGGTCCTCGCAGCGACTGATGATGTGGTACGTGACGGGGTAATCTCTGAGGACAACTGGGCTGCGTGCCAGAAGGCATTCAATAGCGACCACGCGGTTCTGGTCGAACTTGTCGGAGCAATCGCCAATTGGCGGCTCTTTTCGATCCTACTTCGATCTCTGAATATTCCGCTTGAGTCCGGTACCGACGGCTGGCCGCCCGATGGGCGAGCTCCTCAGCGTCGCGATTGAGCAAAAACGTGGACCGGTGCTTGACCGAAGCGGTCAGCGCCCCAATCGCCAGACCACGACCCGTGTCGTAGACGGACAAGTCCCCCCTCGGACACGCATTTTGTTAGCTACGGGCATCTGAAGATCTGCTGTGCGCTTGGACTAAGCAGATTCCTAGTGTTTGCTGACTTGACGCTCCGTTGCCCTCACGCTGTCCCTGCAGGGTGATCCGTGGCTTGGAGTCCGGCGGGGAGGAAGTGGTGTCGTGGGCCGATGGCCGCGTGTGGCAAAGCGATGAGGTGTGTGCCTGAAATCGCGGGATCCGCTTGTTGGAGATGGCTTCCTATCAGGTTGACGAGGGTGGCTGCGACCGCCGCGAGATCGGCTGCCGACCCGTGGAATGTGGGGACCGAGCAGCCCCTGGTTGGTATGAGTTCGTCGTCATCGCTGGGTTCCTGCCACAGCGTGTGGTAGAGCTCAAATTCACTGTCGCACTGGATTGTTCGGCCAGCGTCTCGATCGATGCCGGATACTGTCACTCCTGCGTTTGCAGCGCACAGCACGGCCAGGCCGAGCGTGCCGGAGCGAGCATCGGTGGCGACCTGAGCGATCAACGCTCTGCGGTCGGGCGCAGTAGTCAATGCATCCAGATAACTTGTGATGCCGTTGTTCACCGTGGCGTCAATGATGACATCCGCTGCGAGGCATGGGGTGGTATCCCCGGGCAGGTGTCCTTCCGCGACGGTCACGGTCAGGTCATCACGGATAGCGCGGAGGCGGCTAGCGAGTGCCTCGGCTTTGGAACGGCCAATGTCGTCTTCAACGTAGTTCTGTCGCACTAGCAGACCGCCGGTGATGACCCCGGGGTCACATACGACGATCTCCGACGCTCCGGCGCGGGCGATGAATTCGGCGATCCATGATCCGAGTCCGCCGCAGCCCCAGATGTGGACAGTCCTTCCTTGGAATCCGTTGATGGGTCGGCCAGCGTCGCGACGGGTTGTCACTTCGGGTCGTTCATCAGACATCCTGCACCACTCAATCGGGATTTCGGTATTGATATTCGCGGGGTCGAGTACGACGCCCACGCCGTATTGCTGGGCGACGGCGCGGAGAGCATTCGCTGTCGGAACGGGAAGCCGTCCACCCAAGAGGTGGGGCGGGCCGCCGGCGGGGTGCGGCACGGCGAGGACGAAGTATTGCTCGGTGTCGTCGTGATTTCGCACCGCGCTCGCCAGGAGCGCAGTGAGGAACGCGGGCGACTGCGGTGCGGTCTGAGGAGCCCCTCCGTCGAGGCGGTCCATGTAAGGGTCGTCGAGGAGAGCGAGCAACAGCGCGAATGTGGACGCGGCGCCGAATGGCAGCGCGGTGGCCAGGGTGAACACCGGTGTGCGATACCCGGCTCCAGGCGAGTACGTCAGGTCGTATCGGTGGGTTGATCGGACGATCAGACGAGCCGTTTGATGGCGCGTTGCCGGTCCGGGTTCTCGGATGACGATGGTGGGTATATCGGCTGCTTGGTGGAGCATGCCGCCGACGGCGTGGTACATGGCGGTGGAGGCGTCGAAGTTCCCGGCCGCGGCGTCGACGAGCCACTCCCAGAGTCGGTTGAGCAGGCCTGCCATACCAAGCGTAGGCTGCCATTCGCGTGAGGGGTCTAGGTAGATGCATAGTTGTTGGCCTGCAAGCACATGGGGGTAGCCGAGGAATCGGATGTGATCGACGTCGACCGCCGGTAGCGAATACGGGGCCCGGCGAAGCCGAAGAATGAACTCCTCCGTCTCCTGTAATTGCAGGCCGCCCGAATGATGTGGGATGTCGGCCGTGCGCAGCGCGATGCGGAGCACCGCCTCACCATCAGGGTCAAGCTTCGGCCGTCCTCTAACCTGGATGTCGTCGGGGCGTTGTTGGGCTAGCGATTTAAGTTCGGCGAGAAGATGTTTCTGCCAGTCCGTCAGCGCGGGCTGGTGACGTCTGGTCATCCGGCGCGACCAGAGCGCCCCACAGTTGAGGCCGCGGCGGAGGCGGCGGACGGAAACTTCGCGCTAGCCGAGGCACTGGCCGGCGCCTTGAATCCATCGCCAAAGATGTTCTGCCACAGCTGGACGCTGCGACCTTTGTCTTTCTCCTCATAGGCCGCCGTGATCTCGCCGGCGTGCACGTGGATTCGGTCACGGAAGTAGCTGTAGGTCGCCTGGGCGCTCTCGGAGTCTGGTCCCCACCGGTGATCGAATGTCACACCGGAGCCGGACGGGTCGGCGATAGAAGGCTTGATTGGGTTCGCTTGCAGCCAGGTGTCGAGGTCTTGCACGACATGAAGAAGTGTCGTGGGGACGTTGCTGTAGTAACCCGGGTCGAGCAGCTTGCGCAATTCCGTTACCTGCTCACCGAGCATGGTCGTCAAAAGGACTGAGCGGGTGCCAGTGAACGAATTCTTGTGGTCGCGAAGGTATTTCATCAGTCGGATCACTTTGCGCAGGTTTCCATTAGCGAGGGAGTCCTTGTTCTTCATCCAGTCGGTGAAGCCCTGCGGGTTGGTCAGCTCCCATTGGTTATGGTCACGGTTAACGATGACCTCGCGACCGTCGGCAAGGTTGAGGTGGGGGACGATATCGACGTGCATGGAGTTGGCGTAGACGAGCCGCACGCAGCGGCATTTCCGCGAGTGCGGCATGGTGGCGTAGGTGCTGTGCCGGTGAAGGGCGGCGTAGACCTCATCGATGTAGGCCTTGGGATTGTCGGCCCAGTCCGGGTTCTCGCTCATATCGAGCATGAAGTCGGCGTCAAACTCGTTGTTGCCGACGGGGTCGATAATGGTGCGATGCGCCCACGAACCTTGCGGCCTCTTGCCGGTAATCAGCGCGCCGATTTGGTCGTCGGCTTTGAGCGCCTTAAAGATTGCATCGACACGATCGCCGAGTAAGTCCAGCTTGAACTGGCTGAGGTTGACCGTGTCCTTCAGCAAGACGTTGAAATGGTCAGCGAGCTGCATGGGGGGCCTCCGTGTGTGAAGTGCTGCTCGGATCGCGGCGGTGTCGGCGTCCGTCCGCAGGCGTGTATGCGCGCGCCCGGTGGTTAGCGAATTTCGCGGTATAGGTGGGGCTGAGTTCTCGACTGACTGAGGCCGCAAGTCCGGCCACGTCCCTCGGGTCCGCCGAGTCGAGTGCGTAGAGCCCGCCGGGCACCAGGGCATCGAAGCGGGTGTAGTTCGATTTGCCGATCAGGTGTTCGGCGAGGCCCTGGCCGCCGCGGCTGCTGGCGCTGAGGATCAGCGGGGCGATCGGTTTGGCCCAGTGAAGTACTCCGCCCCGATCCAAGCGTTTTGGATGATCGGTGAGCTGATCCATGGTGCCGACGTTGAGGACTGTGATCGCCTCAAGGGGAACATGGAGCATGCTGACGGCCTCGGCAATCGCCACGACGGCCGGGTTGTTGGCCCATACTCCACCGTCAATGAGCCGGTGTCCGTCGATATGCGCCGCAGGGAAATACAGCGGCGCCGCCGACGTTGCCATTGCTACGTCTACCATCGGTATCCGCCAGTCGCGCCTCAGCCGTGTGTGGTGCGGTGTCTTGAAGATATGTACGGCCCCGCGTTGCACATCCCAAGCAGGGATGACGAGTCGTTTCGTGCTGTCGCCGAGCAGTCGCGTGCCGAGGACGCCGGTCAATGCCTGCCGCAGCGCTTTCGCGTCATAGATGGGCGATCGCAGTTGGCGTGGCCGACGCCATACTCGCCGCCTGGATGCCGGAAAGACCTTTTTTACCAGTTCTTCGTAATGGGAAACGATCTCGCTCGGCCTGAGGCCCGCACCGAGACCTAGTGCGACGATGCCACCCGCCGAAGTCCCAGCGATGAGATCGAAGGAATCGGCGATTGTGACATCCAAGTCCTGCTCCAGACGCGCAAGCACATGTGCGGTGAACAGCGCCTTGGCGCCCCCTCCGTCGAGGGCGAGGATCTGGAAGCGGTCGGGGCACGACCCGGGCGGCTCGTGTTCAGTTGCCGGATGGACCTGCGCGTCGGATTCGCCGGTCCTTCCCAACGACGTACTGCCGCCGAGGCCGGCAGACGGTGCAGGAACTACATCCATGTAACTAGGCTACGCCGCGCGGCCGACAACACCCTAGCCGTTTTTGACATCGGCATAAACCTGCGCAACACCCGGCGGACGCTTCAATGCTCCTGCTCAGGACTCTTTTTGGCTCCCATTGTCTCACGCCATTCACAATGGCACTGGGCGACCGATATCGACCCGACGTGCGAAGACCCGCAGCGTGCCGCTCCTACGTACAGCAAGCCCGCGTTAACTGAGCGAACTGGCATCCCGCACGACAGCAACCGACGAGCAAGCGTTCGGTGTTCGGTATAGACCGAACGCCGAAAGCGTGCGACGATCGACCCATGACTGGATCGCTCCGCACCGAAATGAACGCCGTCGACGAACTCGCCGATGCCGTGGCCGCGGTGGGGCTCAAGTTCATGCGCGAGGACGAAGCAAACGATCTGCACGCGGACGGGGTCCTCGTCTTGCCCGACAACCGCCAGCTGCTCGTCGAGGTCAAAACCTCGTCACTAATGACCGCAAAGGGCCTGCGAGACCAGCTGCAACTGTGGAGTCACCAACTGCGAGAGAACACCGTCGGCGTGGTCGTAGCCAACCGCATTACCGCCGATGCGCGCGAAGAGCTCCGCGCTGCCGGCTGGAGCTGGTTGGACACTCGCGGCCACCTACGGCTCGCCGCCAATGGACTGCTGGTAGACGCGAACGTGCCGGCTGCGATGCACGCGCCACGCCGGCGCGAACCGTTCGCCGGTCAAGTTGGCATCGAATTAGCGTCAGCCATGCTGCTCACACCCGACCGCGTGGTTTCCATTCGTCCCCTCGCCGCGCAGGTCGGCCGCGCCCCCAGCTCGGTATCCGACACGATTGCCGCGTTCCGCGACGCCAACCTGATCACTCCGGACGGACACCCCAGAACACCAGAGCTCTTCTGGGAGTTAGCGTCACGGTGGAAGCCTACCGAACTCGCCGTCGCAAATGAGCCGCGTGACGGTGGCCTGCTTAATGCCCTGCGGGTGAACCTCGACGACTTCGACAAGCCGGGATGGGCGCTCGGCGATTCGCGCGCGGCCGCCGTATACGGCGCGCCGATCGCGATCAGATCAAACCATCCACCGGTGCTCTACGTTCCCGACCAGCAGGTGATGCGCCGCGCAGCCAAACTGCTCGCACCCGCGCGCGAGCACACCACGCCCACAGCCGTCTTGCGTGTTGCACCCACGCCACTGGTTTGCATGTACCGGCAAGATCCAGTGGATTTTCCCGGCAACGGGAACAACGAGTACTGGCCCATGACCCGCCCCCTATTCGTGGCTCTCGACCTGGCCCAGGACCCAGGTCGAGGGCGCGAGATGCTGGATAGCTGGACTCCCCCAGAGCCGTGGTCTCGTGTCTGGTAAACAGCTTCAGACCCCGCGGGTAGAGCTGCTGGGCGCCCAAATGTCGGCACTGGCGGACGCAATCCGCACTACCGAGACCCTGACTGGTCAGCCTGTGACGGTGATCGGAGGCCTGGCCGTGATTTGCCGCCTCAGCAGCCCGCATCGTGCCACCAGCGACCTCGACATCGTCAACCGCCGCAGCGACCATCAAGCCCCTCAGCTCGAACTGCTGATAGCGAAGAGCGAGCCGGTCGAAGGACGCAACGCGGCGCTGGTCACGACTGCGGCCGGAAAAGTGATCGTCGACGTCTTGGAAGTGGCCGACGCCGATTTGCACCCGCTGCCCGACGATCCCACCGGCCGGCTCTTCGTGCTGTCGCACGCCTGGGCTGCTGCCACCGCGACTCCGATCATCATTGGTGTGCACGGACAGCCTGATATCGCGGTTGCAGTTGCCGAGCCCGGCCCGCTGATCGCCATGAAACTTCAAGCGACCTTCGATCGCGGCAAAGCGAAGGAAGGCACGGACTTGCTTGACATCGTCCGCCTCACTTTGGATCAACAATCGGGACCCACAGTGCGAGAGCAGCTTTCACTGACTGGGTCCCAGCTCGCGCAGGACATCGCACAACACGTGCAGTTCTGCCTCAACGCGCGCGCCGACCGATCGCTATCACTGATCAACGCACTCCCCGAAGGCGCCGACTTACGTCTCGATGACATCCACCTCGCCGCCGAGCTACTCAGCGGAGCGCTAGCCCACTGACCGCTGAACCTCCCTTTGGAGCAGCACAAGCTTGCGCTATTCCTTCGTCAGTAGTTGCCAGCGCGGCGGGCGGCAGAATAATGACTCGTCAGGATCAACGGCTCAGCTGGAAGACCTCAACTCGTGTCGCAGGTGGCCAAGTCCCCCCTCGGACACACGACTGAGGCGAGCGAAATGAATGCTCGCATTCATTTCCAAGCCGATGGAGTGTGTTGAGCGGCGAAGCCGCGATCACACATCCGGCGACACGACTCAAGTCGGCCGCCAGCACCGCGGTCGATCGGTATGTCGGCCCGTTGTCACCTCGCCTCCGGCTTGCGCGGGTCTGTCCCTCAGGCCGTCGTTGGCATACTCAGTAACCGTAAGATGTACAAATTCACGGTTCAATGAATGTACAGTTCACGGTGTGGATGTATCCGTGACCGAGTTGCGCGCACACCTCAGCGACTGGCTCGATCGAGCTCGGGCCGGTGGTGAGGTCGTCATCACCGACCGCGGGATTCCGGTCGCGCGACTCGCTGCGCTGGACAACCCAGGCACCTTGGAACGTCTCACTGCCGAAGGCGTGATTGGTAAGGCCACCGCAAAGCGCCCCGTCGCTGCGGGACGGCCCAGGCCCCGACCGCGACGGCCGGTGTCTGACCGGGTCAGCGATCAGCGGCGCTGAGCGGTGCCGCTCGCCTACTTCGACGCCAGCGCCTTCGTCAAACTTCTCACAACTGAGACGGGGAGCTCGCTCGCGGCCGCGCTATGGGATGGCTGCGATGCCGCGTTGTCCAGCCGCCTGGCCTACCCCGAAGTCCGCGCCGCACTCGCTGCGGCTGCCCGCAATCGCGACCTCACCGAATCCGAGCTCGCCGACGCCGAACGTGACTGGGAGGACTTCTGGGCCGCCACCCGCCCAGTCGAACTCACCGCGACGGTTGAACAGCACGCCGGCTACCTCGCCCGCGCCCACGCCTTGCGCGGGGCCGACGCAGTCCATCTGGCCAGCGCGTTGGCTGTCGGCGAACCCGGGTTGATCGTCGCCGTCTGGGACCGACGCCTGCACGCCGGAGCCCAAGCCGCCGGGTGCCGAGTCGCCCCTGCCCAACTCGACCCGTAGCCCTCGGACACCACCCCCGGACATCGCGTCCGATCCGAGTTCGTGACTCAAGCCCGACGACAACCCCGGCAGAAGCCCTCTCGCAACAGTGGCACCCGACGTAGGCTTGGTGGCTAGGAGTCCCCATGAACCGACCGAGCGGCTTTCTGCGGCGGACGTCGGCGCGCACCTTTCGCGACCGCCGCGAAGCCGGCCGCGTGCTGGCCGAGGAACTGGCGTCGTACCGGGGCCGGAACGGCTTGCTGGTCTTGGGTTTGGCTCGCGGTGGTGTTCCCGTCGGCTGGGAAGTAGCCGCCACGTTGCGGGCCCCGCTGGATGTGTTCCTGGTCCGCAAGCTCGGTGTGCCCGGATGGGCGGAGCTCGCGATGGGCGCGTTGGCCAGCGGCGGCGGGGTCGTGATGAACGACAACGTGGTGTCCAGTTTGCACGTCAGCGACGAGCAGGTGCGCGCGGTGATCGATCGCGAGACGACGGAGCTGCAGCGGCGTGAGCAGGCTTATCGCGGCGGGCGACCGGTCGCCGACCTGCATGGCAAGACCATGATCCTCGTCGACGACGGGATCGCTACCGGCGCGAGCATGCTGGCGGCGGTGCGGGCGTTGCGGGGTGCCAAGCCCGACGCGGCCCCCGAATCGATAACGGTCGCGGTGCCGGTCGGGCCGCAGTCAGCCTGTCAAGAACTCGCGCGCGAAGCCGATGACGTGGTGTGCGCCACCATGCCGCCGGCGTTCGAGGCGGTCGGGCAGGTCTACCGTGACTTTCATCAGGTCACCGACGACGAGGTACGCGACTTTCTGGCCACCCCGACCGACGGGCGCTAGAGAACTCCTACGTTGACTTCTCGTCGCGGCTGATCGCCGATTGCTGGGTCGCATCGGCGTCGGCTTCCTCATCCGATTTGCCGCGAGCAGCTTCCTCGTCGGCTTCGTTGGTGAGTTCCTCCGGATAGTCGACGTAGGCGTCCTCGTCCTCGCCGGCCTGATCAGCTTCGTCTTCGTCGCCCTCACCCGCGGCGCGCGCCCGGCGTTCCCGCACTGCGTCGATGATCAACAGCACCACGCCGATAACGCTGGCAATAATGCATACCCAGGCCACCAGCTCGTTGCTGGTGACGACCGCGAAAACCAGAGCGACGAGCCCAATCAGGGCCAGCACCAGCGCAATGATCAACATCGATTACCCTCCGGCCGACGAGCGGGACTGCCCGCGTTCAGGACAGCTCTGAGGTGCCGACCGCAGTCCGGCACGTGTGGGCCCTAGTGGCTTAGTTGTTCCCCCGGCTGAACTGGTCGAATCCGCCGCCGTCCGCGGTGGAGTCGACCGGTGCCGCCGATCCGCGCTGACCGAGTTCCTCGAGCTGCGATTCCAGGTAGGTCTTGAGTCGGGTGCGGTACTCGCGTTCGAACGTGCGCAGCTGCTCGAGACGGCCTTCCAGCACCGTGCGCTGCTGGTTGATGGTCCCCATGATCTCGGAGTGCTTGCGTTCTGCGTCGGCTTGCAGTGCGTCGGCTTTCTCCTGGGCTTGACGCAACTGACTCTCGGAGCGGGTCTGGGCGTCGGCGAGCATCGCCTCGGCGCGCTGCCGGGCCTCGGCGACCGTGGTTTCCGCGGTGTGGCGCGCTTCGCTGAGAATCTGGTCGGCATTGGCACGGGCATCGGCCAGCATCTTGTCGGACTCGGCCTTGGCGGTGCTGGTGAGCCGGTCGGCGGTGTCTTGCGCCAGACTCAGCACCCGAGCGGCCTTCATGGCCTGTTCCTCGTTGCTGCTGGCCTGCGCCGCGACCGGAGCGGCCACCGGCGCCGGGGTCGGCTCGGGCTCGGGCTCGGGGATGGGTATCGCCTGGGTCGGCTGCGCGGAAAGAGAAGCTGCGCCAGCGCCCGCCCCCCCGGCGAGCTCTTGGTCCAGTTCTGCGATTCGCTGACGTAGATCTGAATTTTCTTCGATAAGCCGCGTCAGCTCGTTCTCCACCAAGTCGAGGAAGGCGTCGACCTCGTCTTCGTTGTAACCGCGCTTGCCGATTGGCGGCTTGCTAAACGCCACATTGTGGACGTCAGCTGGTGTAAGCGGCATTGTTCGTTCCCCTCGAGTTCCTGCCAAACGCTCTGGAAAGTGTAGAACGCAGTGGCAGCCGTCGTGCAACTGCCGCCCATCCTGTCACACCAGACCCGCCGGTTGCTGATTGGACCAATAAATAAGGACGAATTTCAAACTCTAAATTCCGTGTTCTTAGATTTGAAATCGAGCGCCCCGAACTGTCGCCGAACCGTGCCCGAAACGACGCCCCCGACAGCGCCTCGAAAGCTCATGTTCGGCCCAGCGCGACTTGCCAGCCGATGAAGACGACGAGCAGCAGCACCATGATGGACAGGTCAAAGCGGACCGCGCCGATGGTCAGTTGCGGGATCAGCCTGCGCAGCAGTTTCACCGGCGGATCGGTGATCGACATGATGATCTCCAAGATCACCACAGTGATACCGGTCGGGCGCCAGTCGCGGCTGAATGAGCGGATGAACTCGATGACAATCCGGAAGATGAGCAGCACCCAGAAAAAGAACAGCGCAAACCCAAGGATCTTAACGAACAGCACCGATGACCCGACCTTAACGATGAGATGTCAATAGCCGCGCTCGCGACGAATTTCAGCGTACCGACTCAGGGGACCGACACACATCTCAACCGTCGGGCAGGAGGAGCGCCTGGCCGGGGTGCCCTCCTGGCACGGGCCGGGGATCTGCGTCTATTGGTAAGCGTAGAAACCGGTTTCGGCAATCCGGCGCCGCTCCTCGGGGGAAACGTCGACGTCGGCAGGTGAGAGCAAGAACACCTTGGTCGCCACCTTGTCGAATGAGCCACGCAACGCGAAGGCCAGGCCCGCCGCGAAGTCGACCAATCGTTTGGCGTCGGCATTGTCCATGGAGACCAGGTCCATGATGACCGGGGTGCCGTCACGGAACCGCTCACCGATGGTGCGCGCCTCGCTGTAGTCCTTGGGCCGCAGCGTGGTGATCTTCGACAGTGGGTGACCTTCCTCGAACATCATCGCCATGCGGCGCGGGTCCATGGCCAGCGCGCCGCGAGTGGAGTTGCGCAGCCAGGACCCGAAGCGGGGCCGGCTCATGTCTGTGCGGTCGAATTCGCGTGGCCGAAACGGGGCGTCCTCCCCGTAGCCGCCTCGGTAGCTGCTCGGCGGTGGATAGTCAGCTGGCTCGCCGCGCATGTCGGCGCGCGGGTCGCGGCGAAGGTCCTCGTATTCGCGCCCTTCATAGCGTCCGTAGTCGTCGTCGAATCGCGGCCGGGAATAGCCGCGGGAGGGGGCGCGGTCGTCGTAATACTCGTCGTCGTAGTCGTCCATCGGCGCCATACCGAAGTAGGCCTTGACCTTATGCAGTGTGCTCATTGCGTGACCCCTTCTAGCCCCTGGGAGTATTGGTGTCTGTGATGAAGGTGTGACTACAGTGACTAATTACGGTGACCGTAACCGCCTCGGACCCAATAGCGCGGTACCGACACGCACACATGTCGAACCATGTTTGACGGCGATTTCCAGATCGTTGGACATGCCGGCGGACAATCCCACCGCATTCGGGTGTGACTCGAGCACCCGGTGGTGCTCCGATTGGAGCCGGTCAAAGGCCCGTTCGGGGTCCCAGTCCAGCGGCGGAATGCCCATCAGCCCGATTAATTCCAGGCAGCGTGAGTCCTGCACCTGCGCGCAGACCTCGTCGAGCGCACCAGGTGCGGTGATGTCGACGCCGCCGCGGGAGACGTCGCCGTCGAGGCTGGCCTGAACGTAGACCCGCAGCGGGTGCTCGCGGCGGCTGTCGGACATCGCCGCGGCGACCGCCCGGTCCAGCGTGGCAACCACCTGCCGGCTGTCGACCGAGTGCGCGGTGTGCGCCCAGCCGGCCAGCGACCGCGCCTTATTCCGCTGTATCCGGCCGACCATGTGCCAGTGCATATCCCGCGCGTCGGCGCGCGGCGACAGCCCGGGGTACTTCGCGAGCCGGGCAAGTTCGGCCACCTTCGCCTTGGCTTCCTGCTCCCGCGATTCGCCGACGGCGCGACAGCCCAATCTGGACAAAATCGCCACATCGCTTGCTGGAAAGAATTTGGTAATAGGTAGAAGTTCAATTTCGCTGACATTGCGCCCTGCCGCTTGCGCGGCCGCCGCCAGTCTGGATCGCACTCCCGCCAGCGCATGCGTCAATTCCGATTCGCGGTCACCCTCATTTCCATCCGTTCCCCGGGCCGACATCTCCACCGCCATAACGGTCATTCCATCCAGACGAGCGATGCCAGCCGCCCCGTTGGCGCGCCGCGGCGATGGCTGAACAAGGTCGGGTCGGCCAGCGTGCAGCGCGGATCGATGTCGATCGCCTGCACACCCAAATGGCCTAGTTGGCAAGCGATTCCGGCCCGCAGGTCAAGTCCGGGAGTTCCGGCCGCGGTCGTGGTGCGGCTGCCCGGCAACGCCGCCTCGACCTCCGCGGCCATCGCCGCGGGCACTTCGTAGTTGGGGCCGCTGACCGCCGGTCCGAGCAGCACCGAAATGTCGTCGACCTGCGCGCCCAGGCCCAGCATCGCCTCGACCGCGCGCACCACGACGCCTCGCTGGGCGCCGACGCGGCCGGCATGAACGGCTGCGGCCACACCGGCACGCGCGTCGGCCATCAACACCGGCACACAGTCGGCGGTCACCACCGCGAGCGCCAGTCGGGCCGTGTTGGTCACCAACGCGTCGGCGTTGTCGACGGCGCCGTCCCGTGGTCCGTCGACCACCTCGACCCGATCACCGTGGACCTGGTTCATCCACACCACCCGGTGGGCGGCCAAACCGATCGCGGCGGCCAGCCGGGCCCGGTTGGCCGCAACGGCCGCCGGGTCGTCGCCGACGTGATCACCGAGGTTGAAGGTGTCGAAGGGCGGCTTCGACACGCCGCCCGCTCGGGTGGTCGTCACCCGCCGGATGCGAACGCTCACGTGCCCAGTATCCGGATTCGGCGCACATCAAGGGCTCCAGCAGGTCCGAGGGGCCTCAGCGACGCATGAACGGAGGCACGTCGACGTCGTCGTCATCGCCGCCGATACTCAACGTCGCGCCATTGGTGTGCACGGGCACGCTCACGGCGTCGACCGGCTCGAACAATGTCGAGGTGAGCTTGCCGGCCTTCGCGGTCTCGATCCGGTGCGCCCCGCCACCGGAGCCGCTTCCCGCAGCGGCGCCTACGACGGGCTTGCGGCCAGGGCCGGCGTCGAAGCCCGCTGCGATCACCGTGACGCGCACCTCGTCGCCCAGCGAGTCGTCGATGACGGTACCGAAAATGATGTTGGCGTCCTGGTGGGCGGCGTCCTGGACCAGCGAGGCCGCTTCGTTGATTTCGAACAGACCCAGGTCGCTGCCGCCGGCGATCGACATCAGCACGCCCTGCGCGCCCTCCATTGACGCCTCCAGCAGGGGCGAGTTGATGGCGATCTCGGCCGCTTTGAGTGAGCGTCCTTCGCCCCGGGCCGAGCCGATGCCCATCAACGCGGTGCCGGCGCCGGACATGATGCCCTTGACGTCGGCGAAGTCGACGTTGATCAGCCCGGGCGTGGTGATCAGGTCCGTGATGCCCTGCACACCGTTGAGCAGCACCTCGTCGGCGCTGCGGAAGGCGTCCATCAGGGAGACCGCGGCGTCGCCCATCTGCAACAGCCGGTCGTTGGGGATCACGATGAGGGTGTCGCAACTCTCTCGCAGAGAGTTGATGCCGTTTTCGGCCTGGTTGCTGCGCCGCTTGCCCTCGAAGGAGAACGGCCGGGTGACGACGCCGACGGTCAGCGCGCCCAGTTTGCGGGCGATGCTGGCGACGACGGGTGCTCCGCCGGTGCCGGTTCCGCCCCCTTCGCCGGCGGTGACGAACACCATGTCGGCGCCGCGCAGCAGCTCTTCGATCTCGTCTTTGGCGTCTTCGGCAGCCTTGCGCCCCACCTCGGGGTCAGCGCCGGCACCCAGTCCACGGGTGGAGTCGCGCCCGACGTCGAGCTTGACGTCGGCGTCGCTCATCAATAGTGCCTGCGCGTCGGTGTTGATCGCGATGAATTCCACGCCCTTGAGGCCCTGTTCGATCATCCGGTTGACGGCGTTGACGCCGCCTCCACCGATGCCCACGACCTTGATGACGGCCAAATAGTTATGCGGGGGGGTCATCATGTGTCTTCCTCCCTGGTGGGGCGTGTCTCTCCCGGTCTCTGCCCGGGGCTTCTCCCGTTGGGTGTTCTCTGCAATTGTTTGCGGTGTGTCCGCTTGGCAAACCCTCAACCTCAACCATAGAGTTAGAGTTATGTCAAGTAGTTCCGCGCAACCAGAACGGTATTGGCACGACGCGCGCTAACCCCGAAGGCGCGCCGACGGGCGACACGCAAATTTTTCGGGCGTCAGTGGCATCCGCCTGCCGCGCGACACTTTCATTACGCACACGACACGCCCGGATGGGTCGCAGTGGGTGAAGTCTCGATGAAGGTGACAGTCCGAAACGGCGCCGAGGGCCATTACTTGACGGTCGGCAGGTCGGGGCTGGAAACATCGTAGGTGCGCCCCGGTTGCGTCAGCAGGGCCGCAAGCTTCTCGGCCTTCTCTTCGGCACGGTCGGTGCTCCCCCAGATCACCACCCGCCCGTCGGACAACGTGAGAGTGATCGACGACAGTGACGGCGCCGCGATCTTGCCCACCTGACCCGCCACCTCGGGACGCAGCGTGGTCAACACCTGTAGCGCCGCCTTGGTCGCCGGATCGTTCGGCCCGGGGTTGTCGACCTCTAGGTAGGGCAGCGCGCCGGGCGGCGCAGCGGTCGCAAAGTCGACACCGTCGCGGTCGAACAGGTGGGGACCGTCGGCGAAATCCTTCACCGCCACCGCGACCCGTTCGACGATGGTGATCCGCAGCGCGGAGGGGTATTGACGCTGCACTCGAGCGCTGGCCACCCGCCGGATCGCGGCCACCCGGTCGGCGACCTGGCTGGTGTTGACCTGCAGTAGCGGCGTCCCGGTACGCACCTGTGCCGCGTCGAGAACCTCCTCGCGGGTTACCGCCCCGGTCCCGGTGACGATGATGGAGCGCGCCGACATCGCCGGCGTGAAGTAGAGGATTAGGGCCAGCCCGACTCCGACGACGACCAGCAGCACCGTCCACAGCAACATCTTGAGGCCCCGAACCACGCCTCGCGCAACAGGTTTCGGCTCATTGACCAGATGCACCCGCGCCCGCCGCTTGGCCTCGCGGCGGGCTTGCTCGATGGCGGTGGCGCGAGCCTGCGCGGCGCGACGCTCGGCTCGTTCCCGTCGGGCCCGCCGTCGGGGCCCCTCGATTTCGTCTTCCGCCTCTTGGTCCGCCGGTGTTTGGTCGGCAGGGTCCTCGTCCCGCGGCTCGGCGTCCTGCGGTTCGGCGTCGTCCTGCGGCTCGGAATCGTCGGTGGTGTCGCCGCCGACCGGGTCGATATGGTCGGTGGGCTCGCTCATCGCAACACCCCGGGCCGGCCGGGCGCGCTGCGATTGGCCCGCACCCGCAGTGCGGTCACGATTTCCGGCCCCAGCATGGTCACGTCGCCGGCGCCCATCGTGACGATGACGTCGGCCGGGCCGGCGGCTGCGGCCACCTCTTCGGCGACCGCCGAGAAGTCCGGCAGGTAGCGCACCGGCGCGCTGACGTGCTCGGCGACGCTGGCTCCGCTGACGCCGGCGAGCGGTTGTTCGCGTGCGCCGAAGACGTCCAGAACGAACACCTGGTCGGCGGCGCCCAGCGCCCGACCGAACTCCGCCGCGAAAGCCTTTGTCCGCGAATATAAGTGAGGCTGAAAGACCACGATTGAACGGCCCCCGCCGCTCTGCTCGAGCACGGTGCGGACGGCGGCGAGCGTCGCGCTGATCTCCGTCGGGTGATGGGCGTAGTCGTCGAACACCCGCACCGAGGCCTTGCCGTCTCCCGAGCTGCCGACCAGTTCGAATCGGCGTCGCACGCCCTCGAACCCGGCCAGCCCGTCGAGCACCTCGTCGGCCGCCGCTCCGACTTCGAGCGCGGCCAGCAGCGCGCCCAGCGCATTGAGGGCCATGTGGCGGCCGGGCACCGACAGCCGCATCGCGCGGACCGGCTCGCCGGCCAGTTGGATATGCGCGACGGCCTCGGTGCCTTGTTGCTCCCACGACAACAGGGTGCAGCTCAAGGGCTCCCGCCCTGGAGAGGGTGACGAGCCGTAGCGCAGGACCCGTACGCCCAGTTCGGCCGAGCGTTGGGCCAGCGCGGCGGCCCCCGGGTCGTCGGTGCAGACCACGAGCGCTCCGCCTGGGGCGAGCCGTTCCACGAAGGCGTCGAATACTCCGACATAGGCGTCGGTGCTGCCGTAGAAGTCGAGGTGGTCGGACTCGATATTGGTCACCACCGCGACGTGCGGCGTGTACTCCAGTAGCGAACCGTCGCTTTCGTCGGCCTCGGCGACGAAGCAGCTGCCGCTGCCGTGGTGAGCGTTGGTACCGGCCTCCCCCAGCTCACCGCCGACCGCGAAGGACGGGTCACGCCCGCAGTGCTGCAGGGCGACGATGAGCATCGACGTCGTCGTCGTCTTGCCGTGCGTGCCGGTGACCATCAGCGTCGTGCGACCGTCCATCAGCTTGGCCAGCACCGCGGGCCGCAGCAGCACCGGAATGCCGCGGCGCCGGGCTTCGACGAGCTCGGGGTTGGTCTTTGGTATGGCGGCGTGGGTGGTGACGACGGCGGTGGGGCTGCCGGGCAGCATGTCCAGCGACGACGCGTCGTGCCCGATCCGGATGAGCGCGCCCCGCGCCCGCAGCGCGTGCACACCGCGCGACTCCTTGGCATCTGACCCGGACACCAGGCCGCCGCGGTCCAGCAGGATTCGGGCGATGCCCGACATGCCCGCGCCGCCGATGCCCACCATGTGCACCCGCTGCAGCTCGGGTGGCAACTGCCCCGCGTTCACTGCGGCCTCCGAGTCAGGCGCACCGCGTGCCGCCGGCCTTGACGGGCGATGTCCAGGGCCGCCTGCGCCACTTGGCGCGCGGCGTCGCGATGTCCCACCTGCGCGGCGGCCGCCGTCATGGCCGCCAGCCGGGGCGGGTCGGTGAGCAACGCGGCGGCCTCCCGGGCCACCAGGCCGGGCGTCAGGTCGGCGTCGGCGACCACCATTCCGCCGCCGGCGTTGACCACCGGCAGCGCGTTGAGCCGCTGTTCGCCGTTGCCGATCGGCAGCGGGACGTAGATGGCCGGCAGGCCGACGGCCGAGACTTCGGCGACCGTCATCGCCCCGGATCGGCAGATCACCAGGTCGGCGGCGGCGTAGGCCAGGTCCATCCGGTCCAGGTAGGTCACTGCCACGTAGGGCGCATCACCCGGTTGCGGAGTGCGGAGCTCCAGCGTGTTCTTGGGTCCGTGGGCGTGCAGCACGGCCACCCCCGCGGCGGCCAGATCGGCCGCGGCGGCCGACACCGCCCGATTCAGTGAGACCGCGCCCTGCGATCCCCCGAACACCAGCAGCACCCGCGCGTCCTCGGCGAAGCCGAAGTGTGTACGTGCCTCGGCGCGCAACGCCGCACGGTCCAGCGCGGTGATGGCCGCACGGACGGGCACACCGACGACCTCGGCTCGGCGCAGCCCGGAACCGGGCACCGCGGAAAGGATCCGATCGGCGGTGCGGGCGCCGACCCGGTTGGCGATCCCGGCCCTGGCGTTGGCCTCGTGGATGAGCACCGGCACCCGGCGGCTCACCCTGGGGATCCCCCGGGCAGCCAGGTACGCGGGCAGGGCCACATACCCGCCGAAGCCGACGACGACGTCGGCGTCGACGACGTCGAGCACCGACCGGGTCTCCCGGACCGCACGCCACACCCGCGACGGCAGCCGGGCCAGGTCACCGGTGGGTTTGCGCGGCAACGGCACCGGGGTGATCAGTTCCAGGTGGTAGCCGCGTTCGGGTACCAGCCTGGTCTCCAGCCCACGCGCGGTGCCGAGCGCGGTGATGCGGACCTGCGGGTCCAGCGCGCTCAGGGCGTCGGCGACGGCCATCGCCGGTTCCACGTGGCCGGCGGTACCGCCGCCGGCCAGCACCACCGACAAAGGTGTCTTCAAAGTGCCCGCAGAGCCCGAAGAGCCATCGGAAAGGCCCGCGTGGTTGGGTGTCCCCAGCCCGTTGGCCGGCTCCCTGACCGTGTCGTTCACCCGTAACGCTGACCTTCCAGTGCGCGAACGCGCCGTGTATGACGCTGGCCGGACGCCTGACTAACACGGCGCTGGCCAGATCCATGATGCCCTGATCGATGGACCGGCCGATCAGCGCTGCGGGGTAGTGCCTGCCGCGGCGACCGGGCGGGCTGTCGCGGCGCCTTGCCGGGCGGCGTCGCCTTGCCCGTTTTCGGGGCCGGTTGCGAGCGGTTTCCCTTACGGTCGCGGAACGCCTCGAGGCGACTCGGTGTATACGGCTCGGGCAGCGGCAGCCGCAGCAGCCGGTTCATCTTGTCGTCGCGCCCGGCCCGCAGCGCGGCCACCGCCTCCGGCTCGTGGCGAGCCGCGTTGGCCATGATGCCGATCATGAAAAGCGTTGTAGCCGTGGATGTTCCGCCAGCAGAAATGAGTGGTAGCTGCAGGCCGGTGACCGGCAGCACCCCGATCACGTAGCCGATGTTGATAAACGCCTGGCCCAGCACCCATAACGTGGTGGTGGCGGTCAGCAGCCGCAGGAACGGATCGGCCGATCGTCGCGCGATCCGCATGCCCGTGTAGGCGAACAACCCGAACAGCCCCAGCAGCCCGAGCGCGCCGACCAGGCCGAGTTCCTCGCCGATGATGGCGAAGATGAAGTCGTTGTGGGCGTTGGGCAGGTAGTTCCACTTGGCGGTGCCCTGACCGAGGCCGTCGCCGAAGATGCCGCCGTGGGCCAGCGCGAACTTCGCCTGACGGGCCTGGTACCCGGTGTCCATCGGATCCATCTCGGGGTCCAGCCAGGACCGCACCCGGTCAGAGCGGTAGCCGGCGGACATCGCCAGGATGGCCCCGGCGATGACGACGGCGACCAGCGAGCTGCCGAACACGCGCAGCGGCAGGCCGCCGTACCACAACAGCCCCAGCAGGATGATGCCAAGCGACACCGTCTGCCCCAGGTCGGGCTGGGCGACGATCAGCGCCAGCGCTATCACCGCCGCCGGCACCAGGGGAATCAGCATCTCGCGCAGCGACGCGCGTTCCATTCGCCGCGCGGCCAGCAGATGCGCCCCCCAGATCGCGAACGCGATCTTGGCCAACTCGGACGGCTGCATGGAAAGGCCCGCGACCACGAACCATTTGCGGGAGCCGTTGGCCAGGTTGCCGATTCCCGGGACCAGTACCAGCACCAGCAAAATGACGGTGATGACGTAACCGGAGAAGGCGACCCGCCGGAGGAACCGCACCGACATGCGCAGGGCGACGTAGCACCCGATGAGCCCGATGATGGTCCACAGGACCTGCTTGCCGAAGATCACCCACGCCGACCCGTCGTCGCCGTAGGACCGTACGCCGGACGCGGAGAGCACCATGATCAGACCGAGGGTGGTCAGCAGCGAAGCGACCGCGATGATCAGATGGAACGACGTCATCGGCCGGCCCAACCAGGCGCCGAACCGGCTACGCGGGCCGATTTTTTCGGGTTTCTCGGCTTCTTTGGCCGCTGGGGTGCCGGCCGTTTCGCCGGTCTCCCCTGGCTCGTCCGTCGGGGTGTCCGGAATGTTGGCGTCTTTCTTGCCCCGGCGCAGCAACCGGGTCAGCGCGATACCCACGCCCGCCTACCGGGCCGCCGCGCGCACGGCGGCCGCAAATGCGTCGCCACGTTCGGCGTAGCTGGTGAACTGGTCGAACGACGCGCCGGCCGGCGCCAAGAGCACCGTGTCGCCGGGTTGGGCCAGGTCACGGGCGGCGGCCACCACCCCGGCCATCACATGCGAGCCGACAGTTCCGCCAGAATCGTAAACTTTTGTCACATCAAGAACAGAAGCACCAGAAGCCACAGCAGTCGCATGCATCTCAACATCCTCGCCTGTAACAACGTGGACGACGGGAACATCCGGCGCGTGTCGTGATAACGCCTCAGCAACCACCGCGCGATCTTGGCCGATAAGGATCGCCCCGACCAGCCGCGGCGCCATCCGAGCCACCTCGGCCTCCACCGACGCCCCTTTCAGCAGGCCACCGGCCACCCATACCACCCGCGGGTAGGCCAGCACCGAAGCCAGCGCGGCATGCGGGTTGGTGGCCTTGGAGTCGTCGACGTACTGGATGCCGTCGGCGACGGCCACCAACTCCGAGCGGTGGCGCCCCACCTGGAACGACGAGATCGCGGCCCGGATCGCTTCGGGTGGCGCGCCGACGCTGCGGGCTAGCGCCGCCGCGGCAAGCGTGTCGAGCACTCCGACCGGGCCCGGGACAGGTATCGAGGCGGCCGGCAGCAGCGCCAGGTCGTCGGCGAAGGCGCGGTCCACCAGCTGACCGTCGCGCACCCCGAGCTCGCCGGCAGCCGGCTCGTCCAGCCGGAAGCCGACCCGCACGGGCGCCGGCGCGGTGTCCAGCAATGCGGCCGCGCGGCTGTCGTCCAGCCCCGCCACCGCGACCCGGCCGGTCAGCACCCGGGCCTTGGCCGCGGTGTAGGCGTCCATCGTGTGATGCCAGTCTAGGTGATCTTCGGCGATGTTGAGCACTACCCCGGCCTCTGGCCGCAGCGAGGGCGCCCAGTAGAGCTGGAAGCTGGACAACTCCACGGCCAGCAATTCGGCGGGCTCTTCGAGCACATCCAGGACGGGAGCGCCGATGTTGCCGCACAGCACGCTGCGCAGGCCGGCGGCCGTCAACATGGCGTGCAGCATCGACGTCGTCGTGGTCTTGCCGTTGGTGCCGGTCACGACCAGCCAGCGACGCGGCGGCCCGTAGCAGCCGGCGGCGTCGAGCCGCCAGGCCAATTCCACGTCACCCCAGATGGGTATGTTTGCCGCGGCCGCGGCGGCCAACACGGGCGTCGTCGGCTGGAACCCGGGACTGGTGACGACCAGCGCATATTCGGACACCTGCTGTGCCGCCGCCGACGGGTCCAGGGTCGCGACTCCGGTCTTGGCGTAGGAGCGCAGCATGTCCGGGTCGTCGTCGAACACTGTCGGCACCGCGCCGAACCGGGTCAGTGCGGCCACCACCGCCCGCCCGGTCACCCGGGCACCGGCCACCAGCACGGACGCGCCGGGGGTCAGGACGTCAGACCCGCCGGGGGAAACCACGTCAGGCTCCGATCGTGGCTAGCCACTCGCCGTAGAACAGCGCCACACCCAGACCGCAGGTGATCGCGGTAAGCAGCCAGAAGCGGATGATCACCGTCGTCTCGGCCCAGCCGACCAACTCGAAATGGTGGTGGAACGGCGCCATCCGGAACACCCGGCGGCCGGTGGTGCGGAAAGCCAGGATCTGCAGCACCACGGACACGATCTCGGCGACGAACAGCGAACCCAGCACCACCGCGAGCAGCTCGGTGCGGCTGGTCACCGACAAGCCGGCGATGATGCCGCCCAGCGCCAACGACCCGGTGTCGCCCATGAAGATCTT
This sequence comes from Mycobacterium sp. NGS41, assembly GCF_059812725.1. Classification (NCBI taxonomy): domain Bacteria; kingdom Bacillati; phylum Actinomycetota; class Actinomycetes; order Mycobacteriales; family Mycobacteriaceae; genus Mycobacterium; species Mycobacterium sp. NGS41. The sequence continues at coordinate 58,477 of NZ_JCALDF010000015.1, read as the reverse complement.
GGCCGGCGCGGCATTCCACCACAGAAAGCCGATGCAGGCACCGGCGGTCGCGGCCGCGATGAGCGCCAGATCCAGCGGATCGCGCACGTTGTAGCAACCCAGCCCCGGCGCGGTCGCGCAGGCATTGCGGTACTGCCAGAACGTGATCAGCACGTAGGCGCCGGTGACCATCGCCATGCAGCCGGCGGCCAACCCGTCCAGCCCGTCGGTGAAGTTGACCGCGTTCGACCAGGCGCTGACCATGATCACGCAGAACAACACGAACAGTGCCGGAGCCAGCGTTACAGTGGCGACTTCGCGCACGTACGACAGGTTTGCGCTGGCCGGAGTCAGGCCGCTGCCGTTGCGGAACTGCAACACCAGTACCCCGAACAGCACCGCGGCGGTGATCTGCCCGACCGTCTTGGCGGTTTTGTTCAGCCCGAGGTTGCGCGACCGGCGGATTTTGATCAGGTCGTCGATGAAGCCGACGCCGCCCAATACGGTGGCCAGACCCAGCACCAGCAGACCCGACGCGGAGATCCCTTCGCCGTGGAACGCCAGCCCGGCCAGGTGGGTGCCCAGGTAGCCCGCCCAGATGCCAACCAGAATCGCCACCCCGCCCATCGACGGCGTGCCGCGTTTGCTGTGGTGGGTTGGCGGGCCGTCCTCGCGGATCTGGTGGCCGAAGCCCTGCTTGGTGAACAGCCGAATCAGCGCCGGAGTCAACAGGATCGAGGCGGTCAGCGCGACGGCGACGGCGATGAGGATCTGTCTCATGGCCGCGCGGCCTCGCTCACCAGCGAGTCGGCCAGCGCGCCCAGCCCGGCCGCGTTCGACGCCTTGACCAGCACCACATCCCCGGGTTGCAGTTCGGCGCGCAGCAGCGCCAGGGCGGCGTCCGCGTCGGCGACGGTCACGACGCCTCTATCGGCCTCAGAGCCCCACGAACCCTCCATGACCGCTCCGTGGTGCATGGCGCTCATCGACCTCCCAGTTCCCACGACAACGAGTCGAGACACATCTAATCGCACCGCGAGCCGCCCGACGCGATCATGCTCGGAAATGGCGTCGTCACCGAGCTCAGCCATCTCGCCGAGCACCGCCCAGCTCCTGCGCTTTTCGGCCGGGCCGGCCCCGCGGCCGTGGGCGATCCAGGCCAGCGCCTGCAGCCCGGCCCGCATCGAATCGGGGTTGGCGTTGTAGGCGTCGTCGATCACGGTGACGCCGTCGGCGCGGGTGCTGACCTGCATCCGGTGCCGCGACACCGGCCCGGCCGCGGCCAGCGCGGCCGCTGCTTGGCCCAAGCCGGCGCCGCATTCCAGCGCGACGGCAGCCGCGCACATCGCGTTGCTGACCTGATGGTCGCCGTAGACCCCCAGTTGCACCTCGGCGGCCGCGGTTTCGGTGTGCATCGTGAAACGCGGGCGGGCCAGGTCGTCCAGCGTGACGGGGCCGGCCCAGACGTCACCGGCGATGCCGTCGCGGCTGACCCTGACCACCCGGGCCGCGGTCACCCCGGCCATCGCCGCCACCGCGGGGTCGTCCACGTTCAGGATGACGACACCGGATGCCGGGACAGCTTGCGGCAGTTCGGCTTTGGTTCGGGCAATGGCATCCCGCGAGCCGAACTCGCCCAGATGCGCGGTGCCGACGTTGAGAACCACGCCAATCGACGGCGGGGCGATCTCGGCCAGCGCGGCGATATTGCCGGGGTGGCGGGCTGACATTTCGAGGACCAAATAGTCGGTGTCGCGGGTCGCGCGCAGCACCGTCCACGGATGACCCAGCTCGTTGTTGAACGACCCGGGCGGGGCCACCACCTGACCCAGCGGCTCGAGCACGGCCGCCACCAGGTCTTTGGTCGAAGTCTTTCCCGACGAGCCGGTGATCCCGACGATCGTCAGCCCGCCGGTCACCAGCTCGGCGGCCACCGCTTTCGCCAGCTTCGCCAGCGCGGCCAGCACCGCCGCACCCGATCCGTCGGCGTCGTGTTCCAGCACCCCGGCCAGCCCGCCCACGGCGGCACCCGGCTGCGGCGCGGCTGGGCTTACCACGATGGCGGGCACGCCGACCGGGCGCGCGGCGAGCACCGCGACGGCGCCGGCGGCCACGGCCGAGGCCGCATGGTCGTGCCCGTCGGAACGCGCCCCGGGCAGCGCCAGGAAAAGCCCGCCAGGGCCGACGGCACGCGAGTCGAACTCGACGGTTCCGGTCACACGGGTCGCCGCGGCGGCATCCGGTGCGATGTCGGCCAGTGTGCCGCCGACGATCTCGGCGATCTGGGCAACGGTCAGGTCGATCACCGGCGGGCCTCCAAAGCCCCAGCCAGCTCCACCCGGTCATCGAACGGCCGCACCTCCCCGGCCCCGCGCTGCCCGGTTTCGTGGCCTTTTCCGGCGACCACCACCACGTCGCCGCGGCCCGCCCAGGCGACCGCATGCCTGATCGCCGCTCGTCGGTCGGCGATCTCGACCACCTGCGCTTTAGCGCCGCCCTTGGCGGCCCCAGCCAGGATATGACGGCGGATTGCGGCCGGATCCTCGCCCCGCGGGTTGTCGTCGGTGACGACGACCAAATCGGCGAGCTCGGCGGCGACCTCGCCCATCGGAGCCCGCTTGCCGGGGTCGCGTTCGCCGCCGGCGCCGAACACCACCGCCAGCCGGCGGCCCGGCTGCAGCAGCGTGGTCAGCACGGCGCGCAACGCGCCTGGCTTGTGGGCGTAGTCGACCAGCGCGAGAAAATCCTGGCCGCAGTCGACCTCTTCCAATCTGCCGGGGACCCGTGCTTCCCGCAGACCTGGCGACGCCTGCGCCGGTGACACCCCAACGGCGTCCAGAATAGCCAGTGCGACAAGGCAATTCGCGACGTTATAGCGGCCCGGTAACCGGATGCCGATCCGGTGCTGCACCCCGGCGGGGTCCACGGCGGTGAATTCCTGTTTCCCGGCGCCCATCGGAGCCACATCTATGGCGCGCCAGTGCGCGGGTTGGTCGGTGGTGCTGACGGTGATCGCGGCGTCGGCCCGGGCGGCCATCGCGCGCCCGGCGTCGTCGTCGACGCACACCACCGCGGTGCGAGCCCGCAGCGGCGAGGCCGGGTCGAACAGCGATGCCTTGGCCTCGAAATAGTCGGCCATAGTGGGATGAAAGTCGAGGTGGTCGCGCGACAGATTGGTGAATGCGCCGACCGCGAATTGGGTGCCGTCCACCCGGCCCAGCGTCAGGGCGTGACTGGACACCTCCATCACCACGGTGTCCACCCCGCGCTCGGCCATCTGCGCGAGCATCGCCTGCAGCGCCGGCGCCTCGGGAGTGGTCAGCGCGCTGGGGATGTCGGCGCCGTCGATGCGGATGCCGATGGTGCCGATCAGTCCGGCCATTCGCCCGCCGGCCCGCAGGCCGGCCTCGACCAGGTAAGTCGTGGTGGTCTTGCCCGACGTTCCGGTGATCCCGATGACCGTCACCCGGTCGGAGGGGCGACCATACACAGTGGCGGCCAGGTCGCCGAGCACGCTGCGCGGCGCGGGATGGACCAGGACCGGGACGGTTTCGGTTTCGGCCCGCGCCTGGGCTTGGGCGGCCAGCTCGGCGACCCCGGCGGCGTCGGTGAGCACGGCAACCGCGCCGCGTTCGATCGCTTCGGGGGCATACCGCGCGCCGTGCGTGGAGGCGCCGGGCAGGGCGGCAAACAGGTCACCCGGTCGCGCGTCCTGGGCACGAAGTGTCACACCGGTGACCGTCAGGTCCGGGACGACGGCGCGTCGATCTGGGCCGTCGGCCAGTACCGCGCCGACCTGGGCCGCGAGTACGGGCAGCGGCACGCCCGACGTGCGCCCAGTGGGCACCTCTCATCACCTCCGTCCGACGCTGCCTTAACGATGATCGGCCATAATCAGCCCTGACACCCTACCTAGACGCGGCGGTCACGAGGCATTCCCGCGCTTCAGCATGCGGCAGGGCGTTCGATTCGGTGTCGAATTTGCCGTGGGGCGTCGGCTGTGCGTCCAAGGCGTTGAGTGTGATGCCATGGCGTTGAAAGTGAACCTACGGCGTTGAACGAGCCTGGATTCCGCCCTGGACTCACGCCCAAAGCCCTGATTTCACGCTCAAAACCCTGGACTCACGCCGAAGGCTCCCTGAACGGCCTGCCTACAACCCGCGTCCCTAGCGGCCGACAAGGCACAGCAGCCCATAAGGCACACCGCGCATTTTCGCAGGATCCGACCGCAACCACGACGCGAATCGCTACGTGGCCTGCAAAACCAGCGGCGGCCCGGGATCGGGTGACAGCGGGACATTTCCGCGCTGCATCAGCCAGCCCGCGATGTTGTGGTACAGCGCGGCGGCCGAGTGGCCCGGTGAACCGTCCGCGTTGCGCTGCGGGTTGTCCATCATCAGCCCGATGACGTAGCGGGGATTGTCGGCGGTGGCCATTCCGGCGAAGGTGATCCAGTAAACGTCGTCGAAGTAGCACCCGCAGCCGGGGTTGATCTGCTGTGCGGTGCCGGTCTTGCCGGCCATCTGGTAACCCGGCACCGCAGCCGCCGGACCGGTGCCCTGCTGGTAGCCCATCGGGTCGTGCTGCACGACAGCGCGCAGCATCTGCCGCACGGTCTGCGCGGTCTGCGCGGACACCACCTGAACACCGTCCGGACGCGGTTCTTCGGTCCGGGTGCCGTCGGGCGCGATCGTGGCCTTGATAATCCGCGGCGGTATCCGCACCCCGTCGTTGGCGATCGCCTGGTACATGCCGGTCATCTGCAGCAAGGTCATCGAAAGGCCTTGGCCGATAGGCAGGTTCGAGAATGTGCTGCCCGACCACTGGTCGATCGGCGGCACCAGCCCGGCGCTCTCACCGGGCAGCCCGACGCCGGTGCGCTGACCCAGTCCGAACTTGCGGACCATGTCGTAATAGCGCTCCGGGCCGATGCGCTGCGACAGCATCAGCGTGCCGACGTTGGATGACTTCCCGAATATGCCGGTGGTGGTGTACGGCATGACACCGTGCTCCCAGGCGTCGTGCACGGTGACGCCGCCCATTTGGATCGAGCCGGGCACCTGCAACACCTCGTCGGGGTTGGACAGTCCGTACTCGATGACCGAGGACGCGGCGATGACCTTGTTGACCGAGCCCGGTTCGAATGGCGACGTCACGGGCAGGTTGCCCAGTTGCCTCTCGGCCTGACGGCCGATGTCTTGGGACGGGTCGAAGGTGTTGTCGTTGGCCATGGCCAGCACTTCACCGGTCTTGGCGTCGAGCACGACGGCCGAGACGGTGTGCGCCCCGGACAGGTTCTTTGCCTGCTGCACCTGCTGCTGCACGTAGAACTGGATGTCGTCGTCGAGGGTCAACTGGACGGTCGAACCGTTGACCGCGCGGTGCTGGTTACGGTAGCTGCCCGGGATCACCACGCCGTCGGAGCCGCGGTCATAGGTGACCGATCCGTCTGTTCCGGCCAGCACGGAGTCCAAAGACTCTTCCAGCCCGAGCAGCCCGTGGCCGTCCCAGTCGATGCCGCCGACGATGTTGGCCGCCAGCGAGCCACCGGGGTACTGGCGCAAATCCTGCCGCTCGGAACCCACCTCGGGGAATTTGTCGGAAATCGCGCTGGCGACGGCGGGGTCGACCGCGCGGGCCAGATAGACGAAGTTCTCGTCGGTTTGCAGCTTCTTCAATAGGGTCGCAACGTCCGGCTTGTTGTTGAGCCGGCTCGCAACCTCCTTGGCGATGTCGGCCAGCCGCTGCTGCGGGTCGGGGGCGGCGGGGTTCTTCTTCCTGGCCTCCTCCAGCTGGTGGCGAATTCGCTTGGGCTGGAAGGTTAGCGCACGCGATTCGATGGTGAACGCGAGCTGGTCCTTGTTGCGGTCGACGATGCTGCCGCGGACCGCTTTCCTGACATCGGTGACCTTGAGCTGGCCGGCCGCCTGCGCGCGCAGGCCCGCGGCGTTGGAGACCTGCAGCAGGAACAGCTGGGTCGCCGCCACCAGCAGCAATGCCAGGATGACGACGTTGCCGGCCCGGTGCCGGAAGACGAACGACGCGCCGCGCGTCCCCGCTTCCACCACCTGGCGGGTGCGCCGCTCACGCGCCGAGCGACCGATTGCCTCCGCCGCTCCACGTGTTTTCTTCGCTTCCTTGGCCTTTCGCGCTTTCTCCGGCTTCCCGGCTACCGGCTTGCTGCGGCGGCCCCGCGCCGGCTGCGACGGGCCCGTCCGCCTCGAGTCGCCGCGCCTCACCGTGGCGCCCCTGGCGCCGCTGGCACCGGACCGAACGGTTCACCGTTGGGCGGCGTCGGCGCGAGTGCCGGGGCTGGGGCTGGGGCTGGGAACTGGGCTGGGGCCGGGCCCGGCGCGGGCAACGCCCCGGGGACCGCGCCGCCGGGCAAGCCGGGCAGCTGACCCGGCAGGGCCCCCGGCGGCCGCGGGCCGGCCGGCGGAGACAGGTGCTGACCGCCAATGGTCGACGCGCCGTCGGGAGCGCGCAGCAGCGCCTCCGGTCCCGACCTCGGCGGTAGCGCGTCACCGGGCGCCGGTAACACCAGGACCGGGACTTCCGCGGGAACCGCCGACGGTTGCGGTGGTGGCGGAGGGCCCTCTTCGGGAAGTTTGGTGTTCAGCGGCGGCGGCGGGACGCCGTCGGCCGGCTTAGGTGTTCCCACGACCACCCAGCTGCCGTCCGGGGCCTGGACCAGATGGGCGGTATCCCGCGTCGGGATCATGCCCTGCTTGCGGGCCGCCTCGGCCAGCGCAGGTGCGGCCTCGGCCTCACGCACGTCGCGTTCCAGCGCCTCCTTCTGCTGCTGCAGCATCCGGGTCTTCTCGCGGGCGTGGCTCAATTGATAAGAGCGCTCGGCGGAGTCGGTGGACAGCCATAGGGTCAGGGCCAGTCCCAGCCCCAGCGAGCCGATGACCAGCACCACAAACGGGACTTTGCTGGCCAGCGTGCGTGGCCGCAGATCCATGTCGGCCAGCCGGGTAGCCAGCCGCTCACTCAACTTGGGCCGGACGACCTTGGGCGCCTTGGCCTTCCGCGCCTTGGCCCGCGCCTTGGCCTGGTTGGTGTTCTTGGCCCGGGCCGGCCGCTCGACGGGCCGGGCGATCGGGTTGGTTTGCGGTCCGGATCTCGACGACCGGGCCTCGCGAGCGGGCGCGGAGGCCTTGCTCGCCCGTGTACGGGTGCGACGTGCGGCGGTCGAGTCCGCGGCAGGCCGTCCGCTGGTGCGGACGGCGCCGTCGCGCGCGCGCCGGCGATCGCTGCTGGCGCGTTTCCCAGCTGCCCGGGCCTCACGTTTCGCCTTCATGAATTGCCCTTCCCAACTCGTTGCAGGGATCGCAGCCGCACCGGGGCGCTGCGGGGGTTGCGTTCGATCTCAGCGGCGTCGGCCCGTTCGGCACCGCGGGTCAACGACCGGAATCGTGGTTCATGGCCGGGGAGTTCGACCGGCAGACCCGCCGGTGTACGCGAGGCGACCGCGTCGGCGAACACGCGCTTGACGATGCGGTCTTCCAGCGATTGGTAGGCCAGCACCACGATGCGACCGCCGACGGCCAGCGCGTCCAGCGCGGCGGGAAGGGCGGTTCGCAACGTGTCCAGCTCGTCGTTGACTGCGATGCGCAGCGCCTGGAAGGTGCGCTTGGCCGGGTGTCCGCCGGTGCGTCGGGCGGGAGCCGGAATCGCCTGGTAGAGCAGGGCGACCAACTCGGCGGTAGAGGCGAACGGTGCGCGGGACCGCTGGCGGACGATGTGCGCGGCGATGCGGCGGGCGAATCGTTCCTCGCCGTATCGATGCAGGATGTCGGCCAGTGCGGCCTCGTCGTAGGTGTTGACGATGTCGGCCGCCGTCAGCGGGGACTCGGGATCCATCCGCATGTCCAGCGGCGCGTCCTGGGCGTAGGCGAAGCCCCGCTCGATCTGGTCGAGCTGCATCGACGAGACGCCGAGATCGAACAGCACCCCGTCGACGGATTCCGTAGCGGCATAACCGGATTCGGCCAGCACAGCCGCCAGACCGTCATACCGGGTGTGTGCCAGCGTGAGGCGATCGGCGAAGCGGTCTAGCCGGTCGGCGGCGATGCCCAGCGCGCTGGGGTCGCGGTCGAGCCCGATCAGCCGCAGGCCCGCAAACTCGGACAGCAACCGCTCGGCGTGACCGCCCGCTCCGAGGGTCGCGTCGGCGAGTACCGCGTTCGACCCGTCTGGGTGGTGGCGGGTCAGTGCGGGTCTGAGCAGTTCGAGGCAACGATCGGCCAGCACGGGCACGTGACCGAAATCTGCGTCAGCCAACGCAACACCTCCCCGGGTCGGACGGACTGCCGGGGTCCGGGCTGCTGAGGCGACCCCTGCACCCGGGTCTCTGTCCGAACGTGTGAACCTGGCGTTGGGGAAGTACGCCAGGGTCGGTTCGGGCAGAGGCCACGATGCACGGGCATGCGCCTCAGATGATGTCGCCGAGTGCTTCATCGCTGGCCGCGGAGAAGTTCTCTTCGTGGGTCTGTTGGTAGTCGTGCCACGCCTGCGCGTCCCAGATCTCGAGGTAGTCGACCGCTCCGATCACCACACAGTCCTTCGAGAGGTTGGCGTAGCGGCGGTGGTCGGCTGACAACGTGACCCGGCCCTGCGCGTCGGGATGCTGCTCGTCGGTGCCGGCCGCCAGATTGCGCAGGAACGCCCTGGCACCGGGGTTGCTTCGCGGTGCCTTGCTAGCCCGGCGCGCCAATTCCTCGAACTCCGCCCGCGGGTACACCGCCAGGCTGTGATCTTGGCTCTTGGTGACCATCAACCCCCCTGCCAGTGCGTCGCGGAACTTGGCGGGCAGCGTCAGCCGCCCCTTGTCGTCGAGTTTGGGCGTGTAGGTGCCGAGAAACACCAGCTCACCTCCAGCCCGGACCCGATTCCCGGCCTCCCGAATACTTCAGCCACCATACCCCACAATCCCCCACTCTTCCCCATTAGCGCTGTGTCGTCGTGGCGTTTTCTTCGCCATCCACCACTCGCGGCCGGGGCATGGCAATTGCCGGCCGCCGCGCGGTTGTCACCGGCGCCGCGAAAGTGCATTTCAACGGCGTAAACGCGCCAGTGTGGCTGAAGTGGGGCCGAGTGGGGGATGTTTGGGGCACAAGTCGGACACAAGTGGGGCTCGATACGGATTACGGCAATGTGGAGGCAGCCGACGACAGCCGAACCTGCGCTGGCGGCGCCGAGCCTGCGCGTAGCGCGCCCCCCGCGCGCCGAACGGCGCCCTCAGCGCAGAATCGACGCGACACAACGCGACGCCGGATGCAAAACGGGGAAGCCATCGGCTTCCCCGCTATGTGTGACTCTTCGTGACTAGTCGTCGAAGCGACGGCGGAAGCGATCCTCCATACGACTCGTGAACGAGCCCCCGCCGCCCTTGTTGCGACGCTGGCGCGAGGCCCCAGGTGCCGATCCGGGACGATCCGCCCGTCCGGACAACCGCGGAGCGGTGATGGCAAACACCACGCCGCCGAACATCACGATGAAGCCGAAGACACTCAGAATCGGAAAGGTGCCGATCATCGTGGCCTTGAACGCGACGCCCGAAACCAGCATCGCCAGACCGACGACGAACAGCGCCGACCCCTGCAGCCGTCGTCGCGCGCTCGGTGCGCGGAACCCACTGCCACGGACACTCGACGCGAATTTGGGGTCCTCGGCATAGAGAGCGCTCTCGATCTGATCGAGCATCCGTTGCTCATGATCGGAGAGTGGCATTCGTCCCTCCTTGCCGACAGGCTGACACGTATATCGATAGCACGCGGATGCCCGTTACGAGGGCAACTAACACAGATGATACGAGGTCAATCTGTGCCGTACCACTGGTTCGCAGGCGATTCTATCTGGTTGCACCGCAGCACAGACGCGGGCGGGGAGGGGCCTCTCGTCGCAGCCGCTCTTCGATCGCTGGACGTCCCGTCCGATAATGGCCGCGTTGGTCGCCTTGATACTGGTAGGCAGGCACCGCACCACATCGCCGCATGAGGAGGACAGCGCGAGTTGGCGATATTCCTCATCGATCTGTCGCCGCACGATATGGAGCGTCGTCTCAATGACGCACTGGGTGTGTATGTCGACGCGATGCGATACCCGCGCGGCACCGAGAATCAGCGCGCGGCTATGTGGCTGGAGCACATGCGGCGACCCGGCTGGAAGGCAGTGGCCGCCCTAGAAGTCCCGGACCCCCTAGAGAACACTGCGAACCCTGTCGTCGAAACGGACGCACACCGTGGCAAAGTGCCGTCGGCCGCGGAATTGGGCGGCGCGCCGTTGCTCGGCGTGGCATACGGCTATCCGGGGGCACCCGGTCAGTGGTGGCAGCAGCAGGTCGTCCTGGGCTTGGAGCGCGGCGGCCTGCCCGCCCAGGAGATCACCCGGCTGATGACCAGTTATTTCGAGTTGACCGAACTGCACATTCATCCGCGCGCCCAGGGTCACGGCCTGGGCGAGGCACTGGCGCGGCGGCTGCTGGCCAACCGCGGCGAACGCAACGTGCTGCTTTCGACGCCGGAGACGAACGGTGAGGCGAACCGTGCCTGGCGGTTGTACCGGCGGTTGGGCTTCACGGACATCATCCGCCGGTACCACTTCGCGGGCGACCCGCGCGCCTTCGCGATCCTGGGTCGCGCTCTGCCGCTTTAGTGCCGACGTCGGGTCTGGCACGATGACCTGGTGCGCCCCGGCTCCTTCCCGCTCCTTGCCCGAGGATCCCAAGCATCCTGGGCTCGGCGCCGCCGGCTGCTGGCCATCGCGATGCTGCTGATGCTGGTGCCGCTGGCCACCGGATGCCTGCGGGTCCGGGCCTCGATCACGATCTCTCCGGATGACCTGGTGTCCGGGGAGATCATCGCCGCGGCCAAGCCGAAAAACCCCAAAGACACCGGTCCCCAGCTCGACACCAATCTGCCGTTCAGCCAGAAGGTGGCGGTCTCGAACTACGACAGCGACGGCTACGTGGGATCACAGGCGGTGTTCTCCGATCTGACCTTCGCCGAGGTGCCGCAGCTCGCCCACATGAATCGCGACGCCGCCGGGGTGAATCTCTCGCTGCGGCGAAACGGCAACCTGGTGCTGCTGGAAGGCCGGGCCGACCTGACATCGGTAACCGATGCCGAGGCTGAAGTCCAGCTGACCGTCGCGTTCCCCGGCGTGGTGACCTCCACCAACGGTGAACGCATCGAGCCCGAAGTCGTGCAGTGGAAGCTCAAGCCGGGCGTGGTGAGCACGATGAGCGCCCAAGCCCGTTACACCGACCCCAACACGCGGTCCTTCACCGGGGCCGGGGTATGGCTGGGCGTCGCGTCGTTCGCGGTGGCAGGTGTGGTGGCCCTGCTGGCTTGGGTCAGCCGGGACCGTTCCGAGCGGTTCACCGCTCCGCGCGACCAGACCCCCAGCAGTTAGATTCGCGGAGCGGGCGACCAGTACTCGAGCATTTCCGCGAAAGTCTGGAAAGCCGGCGCGGAAACGCCGTACGTGGCCTCCAGATGGATGCTGAGCGGGAAGCCGAGTTCGGCGACACCGTCGATGACGCGCTTGTACAGGTCGACCATCAGCCGGCGCTTCTCCGCCGCTTCGACAGTGGCCAGCTTTTTGACGAAAGCCTGCTCGTCGGCCACCGCCGCATTTCCGGGGTCCTGGATCAGCCAGTTGATCAGGCCGATGCGGTCCTCGACCTTGGGCACGAAGCCGAACGACAGCAGGATCTCGGGACGATGATCGGTGTTCTTGGCGAAGTCGTCCAGGAAACCGACGATCGCGTCGGAATACAACAGCTGGGTCATGCCGTACGTCGCGCCCTGGTCGCACTTGAAATTGAGTCGGCCCTGTTCGCCCTCCCGGGTCGGAATCACGATCACGCCGCGGTTGGCCACCAGGTCGCGATAGATCGACAGGGCGTCGGTCGGGGCGACGCCGGAGCCCTCACCGTCGTTCATCGTGCGCGGCACGCCGACGAAGACCACGCCCTCCATCCCGGCCGCGGACAGATCGGTGAGCCGTCCGCGCAGCGACTCCTCGTCCATGAACGCGGTGACCTGCGTGCACAGGCCGCTGACCCCGGACAGCTGCGGCCTGATGATCGACCAGAAGTCCAGCACATCCAGCTTGGGCCGCATCGGTACCGGCCGGTCGTCCTCCTCCGCGATCATCCCCGGGATCATCACGTGCCGAATCCGGCCGTCGAGCCCCGAATCGGCCGAGAACTGCACCACTTTGCGCGCATCTTCGGTCGCCCGCTCGCGACCGCCGTCGACGTTCGGTGGCACCAGCTCGAGCGCGATGGTGTTGAGCGTCACACGGCTCCTCTTTCTCGGCGGTGTCGGGTTGTGGCCATCCGGCCCAAGTCCAACCGACAGCATAGGGTGCGGCCCCGCGGCGAATACACTTGTCGGGCCAGGGGCAGGACGAGCAGAGCCGAGCAGAAAGGGGCGCCGCGCTGAGCCTTAATGCTGCAGAAGCAGCGGCAACCGTCGAGTTGGCCGGCGCCGTCACCGACCAACTGCGGCAGTATTTGCGCGAGCGTCGCACCGAAACCGCCTACCTGGGTAGCGACTACGGAGTTCTGGTCAGCGGGCTCGAGGATTTCGTGCTGAGCGGCGGCAAGCGGCTGCGGCCGGTCTTCGCCTACTGGGGCTGGCGTGCCGTGGCCGCCCACGACCCCGATCCCGGTGTGCTGCTGCTGTTTTCCGCGTTGGAGCTGCTGCACGCGTCGGCGCTGGTACACGACGACGTGATCGACTGTTCGGCTACCCGTCGCGGCCGGCCGACGACCCACATGCAGTTCGCGGCCCTGCACCGCGACCGCGACTGGCGCGGCTCGCCGGAGCAGTTCGGGACGTCGGCGGCCATCCTGGTCGGTGATTTGGCGCATGCATGGGCCGACGATTTGGTTTTGGGCGTCCGCGCGCGTGCCCTGTCCCCCGACGCCCGACAGCGCGTTCAGCGGGTCTGGGCCGATATCCGCACCGAGGTGCTGGGCGGTCAGTACCTCGACATCGTCGCCGAGGCTTCGATACCGGCCTCACCCGCCGAGTCGATCGCGTCGGCGATGACCGTCGCCACTTTCAAGACCGCCTGCTACACGGTGACGCGACCCCTGCAGCTGGGCGTGGCAGCCGCCGCCGACAGACCCGACGTCGCGGACGCGTTCGGCCAGTTCGGCGCAGACCTGGGTGTGGCGTTCCAACTGCGCGACGACGTCCTCGGCGTCTTCGGCGACCCCGCGGTGACGGGCAAACCGTCCGGTGACGACCTGAGGTCGGGCAAGCGCACCGTATTGGTGGCCGAGGCACTGGAGTTGGCGGATCAGTCAGATCCTTTGGCGGCCAAGCTGTTACGCGCCTCGATCGGCACCGAGCTGACCGACACGCAGGTGCGGGAATTGCGGGAGGTCATCAAGACGGTAGGGGCGCTGGACGCCGCGGAGCGCCGCATTTCCATGCTGACCGAACGCGCGCTGACCACACTGACTGCCGCACCTGTCAACGAGGCGGCCAAGGTGGGGCTTTCTCAACTGGCCAACCTGGCCACCAACCGGTCCGCCTGAACCGATGGCCACGGACACGGACACCTCGGCGGCCGATTCTTCGGCATCCAAACATTTTCTTGCCCAATACTTTTCGCGTTTATGCAGGTTTGCCGGCACGCCGGAGGCCGGGCCGGCGAAGCTGGGCTTTCTGGGCTCGGCGCTGATCACCGTAGGCGGGCTGGGAGCGGGCAGCACCCGCCAGCACGACCCGCTGCTGGAGTCGATTCACATGTCCTGGCTGCGCTTCGGCCACGGGTTGGTGATGTCGTCGATCCTGTTGTGGGCCGGCGTAGGGCTGATGCTGATCGCCTGGGTGCGGCTGGGGCGGCTGGTCCTCGCCGGCGCGGCCAGCGAGTTCGTGATGCGGGCCAGCACCGCCTTCTGGTTGGCGCCGCTGCTGCTTTCGGTCCCCGTCTTCAGCCGCGACACCTACTCGTATCTGGCCCAGGGCGCGCTGCTGCGCGACGGCCTGGATCCCTATGCGGTTGGTCCGGTCGGCAACCCGAATCCGTTGCTGGACGACGTAAGTCCCATCTGGACGATCACCACCGCGCCCTACGGTCCGGCGTTCATTCTGGTTGCCAAGTTCGTCACGATCATCGTCGGCAACAACGTGGTGGCCGGAACCATGCTGCTGCGCCTGTGCATGCTGCCGGGGCTGGCGCTGCTGATCTGGGCCACTCCCCGGCTGGCCCACCATATCGGCGCCGACGGGCCGACCGCCATGTGGATCTGCGTTCTCAACCCGCTGGTGCTCATCCATTTGATGGGCGGGGTGCACAACGAGATGCTGATGGTCGGGTTGATGACGGCCGGTATCGCGATGACGTTCGCCGGCCGCAACGTCGCGGGCATCGTGCTGATCACGGTCGCCATCGCCGTCAAGGCGACTGCCGGCATTGCGCTGCCTTTCCTGGTCTGGGTATGGGCCCGTCACCTGGGTAAAAGCCGCGGATACCGGCCGGTCCAGGCGTTTTTGGCGGCCGCCGCGGTTTCGCTGCTGATCTTCGCCGTGGTGTTCGCGGTGTTGTCCGCCGTGGCCGGGGTCGGCCTGGGGTGGCTGACCGCGCTGGCCGGCTCGGTGAAGATCATCAACTGGCTGACGGTGCCGACCGCGGTCGCGAACGTCATCCACGCTCTCTTCAGCGGATTCTTCGCGGTCGACTTCTACACCACGCTGCGAATCACCCGGCTCGTCGGCATCGCCATCATCGGGGTGTCGCTGCCGCTGTTGTGGTGGCGATTCCGGCGCGACGACCGGGCCGCGCTAACCGGCATCGCGTGGTCGATGCTGATCGTGGTGCTGTTCGTCCCGGCCGCCCTGCCGTGGTACTACTCCTGGCCGCTGGCGATAGCCGCCCCGGTGGCCCAGTCGCAGCGGGCGGTCGCCGCGATCGCCGGGGTCTCATCGTGGGTGATGGTGATCTTCAAACCGGACGGATCGCACGGAATGTATTCCTGGCTGCACTTCTCGCTGGCCACTGCCTGCGCGCTGGCTGCCTGGTACGCGCTGCATCGGACCGCGGACCGGCGTACGGCAAAATCCGCAGAAGAAGCCGAACCTGCGAGCAGTTCGCCCTAATAGGCCATGGCCTGAGCGCGACGCACGACTTCCCGAGCCTGGTGCGCATGCAGCGCGTCGACCGGACGGGCGTTGCTGATGGCGTCTCGGCTGCCGTCGCGGGTGACGGTCAACGACGGGTCGGGGGTAAACAGCCAGCGCACGATCTCGGTGTCGCGGTAACCGCCGTCGTGCAGGATGGTCAACAGCCCAGGCAGGCTCTTCACCACGTGACCGGAGTTGGTGAAGAACACTTGCGGCACTACCACACCACCGCAGCGCCGCACCGCGACCAGATGGCCTTCCCGTAGTTGTTGTTGCACCTTGCTGACCGGCACGCCGAGCAGCTGAGCGACTCCGGGCAGGTCGTAGGTTGGCTCGTCGGGGTCCAACACATCGTCGCCGGCGGGAATACTGCCCACTTCGCCAGTGTAAGACCCGGTACGCGGCCAGGACGCGGCTTTTCGACAGTAGGTTGTCGACGCAAGCACCTACGATGACCCCGTGGCTCAAGCTGGCACGGTGGACCCGTTGGAAGACACCTATCTGGACGGTCGCTACCTCGTGCAAGCCAAGATCGCCAGCGGCGGCATGTCGACGGTGTACCGCGGCGTCGACGTTCGCCTCGATCGGCCCGTCGCACTGAAGGTGATGGACTTCCGGTACGCGGGCGACGAGCAATTCCTCACCCGCTTCCAGCTCGAGGCCCGCACGGTAGCTCGACTGAAGCATCCCGGGGTGGTCGCGGTCTACGACCAAGGCCTGGACGGCCGGCACCCGTTTCTGGTGATGGAGCTCGTCGAGGGCGGGACCCTGCGGGAGCTGCTGAATGAACGCGGTCCGATGCCGCCGCACGCGGTGGCATCGGTGCTTCGCTCGGTGCTGGGCGGGCTGGCCGCCGCGCACCAGGCCGGCCTGGTGCATCGCGACGTCAAGCCGGAAAACGTGCTGATCTCCGACGACGGCGAGATCAAGATCGCCGATTTCGGGCTGGTCCGCGCCGTCGCAGCCGCGGGCATCACCTCCGCCAGCGTCATCCTGGGTACCGCGGCCTACCTATCCCCCGAGCAGGTTCGCGACGGCAGCGCCGGTCTGCGCAGCGACGTCTACTCCGTCGGGATCCTCACCTATGAATTGCTGACCGGGCGCACGCCGTTCACCGGTGACACCGCGTTGTCGATCGCCTATCAGCGACTGGACAACGATGTGCCGGCCGCCAGCGCGGTGATCGACGGGGTTCCGCCGGAGTTCGACGAGCTGGTGGCGCGTGCGACCGCCCGCGACCCCGCCGACCGGTACGCCGACGCGATCGACATGGCGGCCGAAGTGCAGGAAATCGCGGCGGCATTGGCGCTGCCGGTATTCCGGGTGCCGGCACCGCGCAACTCAGCTCAGCACCGGTCGGCGGCGCTGCACCACAGCCGAATGACCGCGCGTCAGGACAGCACCCAGCCGCCCCCCGCGCCGCCCGGCCAGGCGCCGCTGCATGCCACTCGCCACTTGACCCGCGGACCCGGAGAGTGGTCCGAGCCCGCCGAGCCCGAGCCACGACCCGACGACGACGAATTCGAACCGCTCTCCGGCCAATTCGCCGGTATCGCGCTGAGCGATTTCATCGGGATGCGAGAGCATGCCCGGCGCATGGTGCTGATCTGGGTGGCGGTCGTCGTGGCGATCACCGGGCTGGTTGCGACGGCGGCCTGGACAATCGGAAGCAACCTGAGCGGCCTTCTATAACGGCGAGCAGACGCCAGGCCTTAGTCGCGCAGCATCTCCGCGACCAGGAATGCCAACTCGAGCGACTGCTGGGTGTTCAGCCGCGGGTCACACGCCGTCTCATAGCGGCCAACCAGGTCGGTGTCCGAAATGTCCTGCGCGCCACCGAGACATTCGGTGACGTTCTCGCCGGTGATCTCGACGTGGATGCCGCCCGGATGAGTACCCAGCGCGCGGTGCACCTCGAAGAACCCCTGCACTTCGTCGACGATGCGGTCGAAATGCCGCGTCTTGTAGCCGTTGGACGCCTCGTGGGTGTTGCCGTGCATGGGGTCGCACTGCCAGATCACTTGGTGGCCGGTGGCCTGGACCTTCTCGATGATCGGCGGCAGCACGTCGCGCACCTTGTTGTTGCCCAGCCTGCTCACCAAGGTCAGACGACCCGGCTTGTTCTGCGGATCGAGCCGCTCGACGTACTCGACGGCGAGCTCCGGGGTCATGGTCGGGCCGATCTTGACGCCGATCGGGTTGGCGATCACCTCGGCGAATGCGACGTGCGCGCCGTCGAGCTGACGGGTCCGCTCGCCGATCCACACGGTATGCGCCGACAGGTCATACAGCTGCGGCTCCCCGTCCTCGACATCCGACAACCGCAACATGGAACGCTCGTAGTCGAGCACCAAAGCCTCATGGCTGGCGTAGATTTCGGCGGTTTGCAGATTGCGGTCGGCCACCCCGCAGGCGCTCATGAAACGCAGCCCTCGGTCGATCTCGGTGGCCAGCGCCTCATACCGCGCACCGGCCGGTGAGGTCCGCACGAATTCCCGGTTCCAGTCGTGGACCAGGTGCAGCGAGGAAAAGCCCGACGACGTCAGCGCACGCACCAGGTTCATCGCGGCGCTGGCGTTGGCGTAGGCGCGTACCAACCGGGACGGATCGTGCTGGCGGGCCTTGGCGTCCGGGGCAAAGCCGTTGATCATGTCGCCCCGGTAGGACTTCAGGCCCAGCGCGTCGACGTCCGCCGACCGTGGCTTGGCGTACTGGCCCGCAATCCGGGCCACTTTGACCACCGGCAGGCTGGAGCCGTAGGTCAGCACCACAGCCATCTGCAACAGGGTGCGGATATTGCCCCGAATATGCGGCTCGGTGTTATCGGTGAACGTCTCGGCGCAGTCGCCGCCCTGCAGCAGGAATGCCTCGCCCTGGGCGACCAGCGCCAGCTGTTGCTGCAGCCGGACGATTTCGGACGGCACGGTCACCGGCGGCACACTTTCCAGCACAGTGCGCATCGCCATGGCCTGGTCGAGGTCCCATGACGGTTGTTGCGCGGCCGGCTTGGCCAGCGCGGCGTCCAGCCGGGCACGCAGGTCGGCCGGCAGCGGCGGCAGCGGCGGCAGCTGGTCGATCGGTATGTCGACTGTCCAGTTCATCGGTCTATGGTAACCGGCACCCGATAAACGGGACTGCGGGTTGATCAGGGCGAACGTCGCATCGACGTCACCGGCGATCGCCCGTCGGCTCCGCTTGGTCCAACGAGGTGATGATGCGGAATCGGCGCAGCTGATCCCGAGCGTCCACCAGCGCGTCATGGACGTCGCGCGGTCGCGGCGGCATCCGGGGGCATCCCCTGTCCTCCCACAGCTGCCGCAGTTCACGGGTGAAGCGAGGGATTGCCCGCGGTAGCTCGGGCATCGTCCCCCACAGCTGACACAGCGCGACGTGGTCGTAGGCACCGACCCAGGCCCAGAGCTCGATCGGCTCCGGGCCGTCGACGCCCAGGAACTCTTCCAGCTCCTCGCGGATCTGCCGGCGCGAGCGCCACGACTGCGACGCCGGAGGTGGCAGCTTGGGCAGCACGTGCGCGCGCACCCAGTTGCCGGCACGCTCGGGATCGAATTCGGTGGATACGGCGTAGTACTCGCGGCCATCCTCGGCGACTACGCCGATGGAGATCAGGTCGATAATGCGGCCGTCCTCGATGAACTCGGTGTCGTAGAAGTACCGCACGCCCGCAACCTAGTCTGGCGAGCCGACGCCAACGGGCTCGGGCGCTGGCGCGGGGCGCACGTCGTGATCCAGCTGGGCGTCCACTATGCGCTCGTCGGGCAAGCCGGGCGTTCCGGCGATCAGGCACTGGACCCACAGCTTCGCGCGCACCACGGGCCGACGCCATTTCCGTTCCCGGTCCAGGGCGCGCCGCATCTTGTCCGGCTGACCCGTGTACCGCCACCGGGCCCACGGGGCGTGCGGACGCGACAGCCGGATCGCACCGATGACCAGCAGCACCACCAGGAACATGCCCAGTAGGCCGGTCCACACCTTCCCCTTGGACAGCACCACCAGGGCCAGCGGCAGCGTCAGCGCCAGCCCGCCGAGCAGCGCGGCGTGCAGCCACATTGAATGAATGTCATTCCAGATCGGCAGCAAGAACATCAGCGGATGCAGGCCCAGGATCAACAGCCCGGCCACCGCGACCGCGGCGAATACGGCGTCCACCGAGCTCCGCCCGTCTTCCTCCCAGTACACGTCGGACAAATGCAGGATCAACGCGTACTCGTCGAGCACCAATGCGGCGCCTATTCCGAACAGGATCGCTGCCGCGGTGAACTCGGGTTCCTGCCCGTCGACGGACAACGACACCAGCGTCAGCCCGGAAATCATCACCAACACCACCCCGAACGCCACGTGGTGGATGTGTATGGACCCGATGTGAATGTTCCGCGGCTGCCACCATCGCGGCGGCACTCCGGTGTTGGCCCGACTGCGGATGAACCGCACGAAAGTTCGCGTGACGAAGAAGGTCAGGATGAACGCGATCAGGCAGCACAGCAGCGGAAGCCGGCCACGGTCGACGATGTCATGCTGCAACCAACGGAACACCCCAAAAAACCTACGCCCAGATGTCGCGACGGGGTGGGAGCCGCGCTGCTCGGTCCAGACTGCGCACGATAACCATTAGGCTTGGCTGCGACATGAGTAACTGGCAGGCGCCCGACGCGGGCTCTTCTGGTAGCGGCCGCGGGCGAGTCTGGTTATTTTGCCTGCTCTGGCTGCTGGCCGCGGCGGCGCTGGGATATGTGGCCTGGACATTGTTCGGGCACACGCCGTACCGCATCGATATCGACGTCTACCAGATGGGCGGTCGAGCCTGGTTGGACGGCCATCCGCTGTACAAGGGCGATGTGCTGTTCCCCACACCCATCGTGAAGCTCCCGTTCACCTATCCCCCGCTGGCGGCCATCGTCTTCTGCCCATTCGCGTGGTTGCACATGCCGGCCGCCAGCGTCGCGATCACGCTGGTGACCTTGGTGCTGCTGATCGTCTCGACGACGATGGTGTTGACCCGTCTCGATGTCTGGACCAGCTCAAACGTGCTGCCCGGGCCCGCCTGGGTGCGTCGGTTGTGGCTGGCGGTGATGATTGCGGCGCCGGCGACGCTCTGGCTCGAGCCGATCAGCTCGAACTTTGCGTTCGGTCAGATCAACGTCGTGCTGATGACCCTGGTGATCGCCGACTGCCTGCCCCGCCACACGCCGTGGCCCCGCGGACTGCTGCTGGGCTTTGGAATAGCGCTGAAACTCACCCCGGCGGTGTTCCTGCTGTATTTTTTGCTGCGTCGCGACAGTCGGGCGGCACTGACCACGCTGGCGTCTTTCACCGCGGCGACGGTGGTCGGCTTCGCGCTGGCCTGGCGTGACTCGTGGGAGTACTGGACGCACGCGGTGCACAACACGGCCCGGATCGGCGACGCGGCGTTGAACACCGACCAGAACATCGCGGGTGCGCTCGCCCGGCTCGGGCTCGGCGAGCAGGAACGCTTCCTGCTGTGGGCGGGCGCGTGCGTCCTGGTGCTCGGCCTGACGGTATGGGCCATGCAGCGGGTGTTACGGGCCGGCGAGCCGGCCCTGGCGCTGATCTGCGTCGCCTTGTTCGGGTTGGTGGTTTCGCCGGTGTCGTGGTCGCACCACTGGGTGTGGGCGCTGCCGGCCGTGCTGGTGACGGGGATATCGGCGTGGCGGCGCCGCAACCTCGCACTGGGCCTGCTCAGCGTTGTCGGCGTGGCGCTGATGAGGTGGACGCCAATCGATTTGCTGCCCAAACACCATGAGGCGGCCGCGAACTGGTGGCGTCAGCTGATGGGGATGTCCTATGTGTGGTGGGCGTTGGCGCTCATCGTCGCTGCCGGGCTGACGGTCAGCGCCCGCGTAGCTCGGCAGGACGAGACGACTCCCGAGCTGACACCCGTGCCGGCTGTCGGCTGACCTTGTGCCGCTAACCCGCGGCTGTCTCCGGAATCCGCGCCGCTTCGCTGTTCGGCTCGTCGCCGTTGGACGCCTTGCCGTTGCCGACGTCCTTGACGGTCGCGGCGTAGATGTCGACGTACTCCTGACCGGAGAGTCCCATCAGTTCGTAGATCACTTCGTCGGTCACGGCCCGCTCGATGAAGCGGTTGCCGGCCAGGCCCTCGAAGCGGGAGAAGTCCATCGGCTTGCCGAAGCGGACAGTGACCCGCCCGAACCGCCACATCTTGCTGCCGGGCGGGTTGACGACGTCGGTGCCGATCATCGCCACCGGAATCACCGGAACGCCGGTTTCCAGGGCCAGCCGCGCCAGCCCGGTCTTGCCCTTGTACAGCCGGCCGTCCGGCGAACGGGTGCCCTCGGGGTACATGCCGAGCAACTTGCCCTGCTCCAGCAACCGCTTGGCGGTGTCCAGAGCGGCCTGTGCGGTGTCGGCGTCGCTGCGGTCGATCGGCACCTGGCCGGCGACGGTGTAGAACCAGCGGGTGAACCAGCCTTTCAGGCCGGTGCCGGTGAAGTATTCGGCCTTCGCCAAAAAGGTGATACGGCGACGAACGACCAGGGGAAGAAAGAAACTGTCCGCGACGGCTAGGTGGTTACTGGCCAGTATCGCCGGCCCGGAATTCGGAACATGTTCCAGGCCTTCAACTTTCGGCCGACCGAGCAGAGAGAGCAACGGGCCCATGAAGATGTACTTGAATAGCCAGTACCACATGGCCTCCCTCTCTGCCCGCACCCGATGGTGTCCAACTGTACCCATGTGTGACGACTCCGACCACCTCGGCGCCGGGGCCGATCACTCCTCGACGGTGACGGGGATCGGCTGGTAACGAGTCTTAACGGCGGGCTCCTCCGGGCCGCTTCCGTTGGTGACGACACCCCCGGACGGGTCGTCTGGCGGTGGGTTCTTGTCGATGTCGTCGACTATTGATCGGATCACGTCCAGCAGCGCGACGCTGTGGTCGGCGATGACCGTCAGCAACGGATGCTGTTCGCCGTTGACCATCGCCGCAAGGGCGCACACCGGGCACCACACCTGCTGGCACTTGCCTGGCTCCTTGTCGCCGGCCGCGCCCACGCCCGATGCCAGCGCGGCTGCCGAACGCAGCGCGGGGTCGATCCCGTTCAGCAGCGCTTGGGCAAGCCTGCGCAGCTCGGGACCGATGTCGGGATGTGCCCCACTCACTTCGGCCACACCTCCGGATCTGGTTGAAAACGAATTGTGAGCTCACTGCCCCGCAGATGCGCGTCCAGCACCGTACATCGCCGAAGTACGGACGCCAAACGAACCCTGCGCCGCAGCCCGCCCGAACTGATGATCAGGTCGTCGTCGACCCGGCCCAGTGTCAGCGCGCCAGAATCCAGTTGGGGCAACGCGACCCGCATGCGGTACACGGACGAAAGCCCCGACCCGGATTCCAAGTCCACAATAGGACGCAATGGGCCCGGCGGCGCAGCTCCGCCACGCCGACGGGCACTGTCGAGCAGCTCACCCAGCGCCTTGGGGCCGATCGGCTCACCGGCCAGGTGTGGAGTCAGCACCAGCGCCACGTCACCGATGGTGGCGTCGAGTTCGGCGAGCACCGACCGTTGTTCGGAGATGCGTTCGGCGTACCAGTAGAACGCCGGGTGGTCGGGCAGGTTGCGGTACTCGTAGGACTCGTCGCGCACCAGAACCTGATTCACGATCAGTTCCTCGACCCGAACGCCCATCAGCGCCAGCGAGCCCAGCGTGCGGGTCGCCTCGGCCGCGACCACCCGCTCGGGGGTCAGCACCAGATGTGCGGTGACCATGTCCCCGTCGGTAAGCAAAGCGCTCAGCCGCTCGACGCTGGCGCTGGTGCGCTCCAGCAGCTGCACGATCGCGGCCGATCGGGCGTCGTCGGCGCCGACGCTGAGCCTGCGATGGCGCGGCCAGGCACGCTCCACGTACAGCGCGAAGGTGGCCGGCAGGGTCAGCATCCGCAACGCGTCCGCGGTCGACGCGCAGTCGACCACGATGCGATCCCATCGCCCGGCCGCCGCGAGTTCACCCACCGCGTGCAGGCCGAGCACCTCCTGGACACCCGGCAGCGCCGAAAGCTCTTCCGGGGCAATGCTGCTCAACTCGGACTCGGGGAATGGGCGGTCCAGGGTGTCGACCACATCGCGCCAATGAGTCTCGAGCAGGGCCAGGGTGTCCAGCGCCAGCGCGTCGAGAAAGCCGCCCGCGTCGGCGTGGCCGGTTTCGAAATCGGCAAGTACCCGAACGGGTTCACCCGAGCCGGTGGGCGGCACCGCGACACCCAGCACGTCGCCCAGCGAGTGGGCCTGGTCGGTGGACACCAGCAGCACCCGGCGCCCACCGCTCGCGTCACGGACGGCGGTGGCCGACGCCAGGGTGGACTTTCCTACCCCGCCCTTGCCAACGAAGAGACTGATCCGCGCCTGGGACGCGGCGGCCTTAGTCAGCCCTCGACTCGTTTCTTCAGATCCTTCAACGCGGTGTCGGTCAGCCGGCGTTCGGCCTTGCGCTTGAGCATCCCGATCATCGGGATCGCCAGGTCTACCGCGAGTTCATAGGTGACCTCGGTGCCAGAGTCTTTGGGCGCCAAGCGATACGAGCCCTCAAGGGACTTCAGCAGCGAGCTGGACACCAGAGTCCAGCTCAGCGATTTGCGGTCCGCCGGCCAGGTGTAGGACATGACCATGGTGTCTTTGATGATGCCGGCGTCCATCACGAACTTCACGACTTTCGGGTAGCCGTCCTCGCCGCGTTGTTGCACTTCGGCTTCTTTGTACTCCGAGATCCAGTCCGGATAGGTATCGATGTCGGCGATCACTTCCAACACGGTGGCCGGATCGGCATCGATGAAGATCTTCTGCGTCGTCTTCTCCGCCACCTGGCTTCCCTCTCTCCTGCACGCGGGTCGATCCCGAGCGTCGCGTGTGCCACACGCCGACCCGGCTAAACTACCGGAGAAACCCCCACCGGACGCGAGCGTTCGAGGGTTGTCTTCACCTCGAACGCCATTTTTTTCCCGGCCACTCGGCGACGGTGTGTCATCTTGGCCAAATTCATCTTGGCCAGCTGCCAGGCCGCCGCGCCGGACGGTTCGGCGTGCAGGAAATAGTGCAGCACCACTCCGTCCAGCGACGGTTCCAGCCAGACCTCCATGGTGCCGGTCAAGGCGCCGGTCACCAGCCAGCGAATCCCTTTTTCGGCACGGTCCTCGACAACCTGTAGCCGCAGGTCGGGCCACCACCGCCGCCAGCTCGACCGATCGGCGATCGCGGCACCGACCTGCGCGCCGTCGGCGGCGACAAATGTTTCGTCCGCGACCTGGATGCTGCTCATCGTTTCAGCTTTGCACACCAATTCGTCCGATGCGGCCGCTGCCTCCGTACTCTGCGAATACTCGGATTAGGCTGGCGGCAGCAAGCCGGCAACCGGCAACATCACACGAGGTCAAGCGAGGTCATTCCAGTGCCTGAGTTAAGTGCCCCTGCCCGCTTTTCGGTCGACGAGCACGACAACGTCGCGGCCATGGTCTTTGAGCACGAGCGCGACGATCCGAAGTTCGTCATCTACCAGCGCCTGGTCGACGGCGAGTGGACCGACGTCACGTGCGCCGAGGCGGCCGACCAAATTCGTTCCGCGGCACTGGGTTTGATTGCGCTCGGGGTACAGGCCGGCGACCGGGTGAGCATCTTTTCGGCCACCTGCTACGAATGGGCGATCCTCGACCTCGCGATCCTTGCCGTGGGTGGGGTCACCGTGCCGATCTATGAGACTTCGTCGGCGGAGCAGGTGCGCTGGGTGCTGCAGAACTCAGAAGCCGTCGTGGCCTTCGCCGAAACCGATGCGCACGCCGCGACGATCGCCGAGCTCAGCGGCGAGCTGCCTGAGCTGCGCCGGGTGCTGCACATCAACGGCTCGGGCCCGAAGGCGCTCGACCAGCTCGCCGAGGAGGGCGCGTCGGTCGACAAGGCCGAGCTGACCGCTCGGCTGGAGGGGCTGCGTTCCGAGGACGCGGCGACGCTGATCTATACGTCGGGCACCACCGGGCGCCCCAAAGGCTGCCAGCTCACCCATGCCAACCTGCTCTACGAGATCCGCGGCACCCAGGAGTGCCTGCCGACGCTGCTGCGTGAGGGTGAGCGACTGCTGATCTTCCTGCCGCTGGCCCATGTGCTGGCTCGGGCGCTCACCCTCTCCGCGTTCGCCAGCAAGGTGACCGCCGGATTCACCAGCGACATCAAGAATCTGCTGCCGCAGTTCGCGATCTTCAAACCCACGGTGGTGGTGTCGGTGCCGCGGGTTTTCGAGAAGGTGTACAACACGGCCGAGCAGAAGGCCTCCAACGAGGGCAAGGGCCCGATTTTCAAGAGAGCCGCGCAGGCCGCGGTCGACTGGAGCCGCGCGCATGACGGAGGCCGGCCGGGGTTGGTGCTGCGCGCCAAGCATGCGTTGTTCGACCGGCTGGTCTACCACAAACTGCGTGAGGCGCTGGGCGGCGACTGCCACGCCGCGGTCTCGGGCGGCGCGCCGCTGGGTGCGCGGCTGGGCCACTTCTTCCGCGGCGTGGGCGTGACCATCTACGAGGGTTACGGCCTGACCGAGACCAGTGCGGCGATCACCGTCAACCAGATCAGCGCGCTGAAGATCGGGACCGTGGGGAAGCTGGTACCCGGCAACAGCTTGCGCATCGCCGACGACGACAAGGAGCTGTTGGTGCGCGGCGGCGTGGTCTTCAGCGGCTACTGGCGCAATGAGCAGGCCACCGAGGAGGCATTCACCGACGGCTGGTTCCGGACCGGCGATCTGGGCGCCGTCGACGAGGACGGCTTCCTGACCATCACCGGCCGAAAGAAGGAGCTGATCGTGACGGCCGGGGGTAAGAATGTCGCCCCTGCCGTGCTGGAGGATCAGCTTCGGGGCCACCCGCTGATCAGCCAGGCGATGGTGGTCGGGGACAACAAGCCGTTCATCGGCGCGCTGATCACCATCGATCCCGAGGCGTTCGAGGGCTGGAAGCAGCGCAACAGCAAGTCCGCCGGCGCGTCGGTGGGCGATCTGGCCACCGATCCCGACCTGGTGGCCGAGGTGGATGCGGCCGTCAAGCAGGCCAACCAGCAGGTGTCGCACGCCGAGTCGATCCGCAAGTTCCGGATTCTGCCGGTCGACTTCACCGAGGACACCGGTGAGCTGACGCCGACGATGAAGGTCAAGCGCAACGTGGTGGCCGAGAAGTTCGCCTCCGACATCGAGGCGATCTACACCAAGGACTAAGCGCCGAGAAGACGCAAAAGCCCCTGAATCAGGCCTGATTTAGGGGCTTTTGCGTCTGCTCGCCACACCTAGCCGCGCAGCAGGTCGGCCAGCCGGGCGGCCAGCGTGTCCCAGCGCCACTGGGACGTCACCCATTCCCGCCCGGCGGCGCCCATGGCGGTGGCCCGGTCGCGGTCGGCGAGTAATCCGGCGACGGCGTCGGCGACCTTTTCCACCGAGCGGCCATCGACCACCAGCCCGGTCTTGTTGTGTTGCACCGCTTCCGGGGCCCCACCCGACTGGCCGGCGATCACCGGCACACCGGTGGCCGAGGCCTCCAGGAAGACGATGCCCAACCCCTCGACGTCCATGCCCGCACCGCGGGTACGGCACGGCATCGCGAACACGTCGGCCAGCGCGTGGTGGGCGGGTAGCTCGGGGGCCGCCACACCGCCGGTGAACGTCACGTGGTCGGCCGCTCCACATTCCCGAGCCAGCTTGCGCAGCGTGTCCAGATACGGACCGCCGCCGACGATCACCAGTGCGGCCCCGTCGACGCGCCGGCGGATCGACGGCAGCGCCTTGATCAGTACGTCCTGGCCTTTGCGTGGCACCAACCGCGACAGGCACACCACTGTGGGCCGCTCCCCCAGACCGTAGCGATCGCGCAGCTCGGCGCGGGCGGCCGGATCGGGCCGAAACCGGTCGGTGTCCACTCCGGGCGGCAGGTATTCCAATGACGCCGCGGGCCCGAAAGCCGGCGCGAATCGGGACCGCGTGTAGCGGCTGACGAACGTCACGACGTCCGTCTCGTCACCGATGCGGCGCAGCACCGACCGGGCGACGGGCAGCATGGACCAACCAACTTCGTGGCCGTGGGTGCTGGCCAGCACCCGGGTCGCGCCCGCGTGGCGGGCACGCTGGGCCAGCAAGGCCAACGGCGCGGCCGCGCCGAACCAGACGGTGTCGATTGCTTCGTCGGCGATCAGCCGGCGCATCCGAGCGTCGACCGTCGGGCCGGGCAGCATCAGCGTGCCGGGATGGCGGACGACCCGATAGCCGGTCTCGCTCGCCGTGTCGTCGAACGCCTCGGCGCCTTTCCACTGCGGTGCATACACGGTCACGGCATGCGACCTGGTGGCGACGAGCCGACTGACGAAGTCCCCTAGGTACGACTGGATGCCGCCGCGCCGGGGTGGAAAGTCGTTGGTTACCAGCAGGACCCGACTCACCCGGGTGAGGCTAGCTTCCCCTGCACGAGCAGACGCAAAAGCCCCTCATTTCCGCACGAAATGGGGGGCTTTTGCTGGGCGCTGTTGAAGCTCGCCGCTACCGGGCCAGCCACTGACGCCAGCCCGTGAGCAGCCCCGCCTCATCGATGCCGAAGATGTCGCGAACGGCGGTGGACAGATCGGCGTGCCCCACGCCGCAGGATGCCAGGTAGAGCGCACGCAACTTCGCCGGGCCGTAGCTGTCGGCGACGAACCGCGCGAACCACCACGCGCGGTCATAGGCCAGCGAGCGCTGCGGCCCCGGCGCGTCCAGGTCGGCGTCCGAGGGCAGCGCCTGCGCCATCGACACGGCGTCGACGGGCGTCGGCGTATGCGGCCGGGCCACGAAGTCGGCGACCCCTTCGGTCAGCCAACGCGGTGCGTCCACGGCGGTGTCCACCCGGGCCGCATAGTGAAAAAGCTCGTGCGCCAATACTATTCGCAGTGCGCTTTCACTCATCCGAACCGCGCCGGGCGCGAACACCGTCCGCTGGTTGACCGCCACCCGGTGAGCGGAATCGACGCGGTCAGCGACTGTCACCGCAGCGATATCAGCCCACTGCGACGGTGAACCTCCGCCGGCGGCAGCGCGAAACTGTTCGTCTGAGCCTGCGGCCACCACCGAGATATCGCGGGACCAGTCGGGCCCCCAGAAGGCTTCCACCTGATCGACGGCAGCGCCGACGTTCGACGCGATCCGGGACAGCAGGCGTTCGCCATCCGGCCCGCCGAGATCGATCAGCCGCACGATGCGATCGCCGACCACCAGCGGACCGTGCGCGGCATCCGTCCGCTGTGCTGGATGAACCGCTACGGCCAGGGCCGCGATCAGCTCCCCGACCAATACACCCGCCAGCAGTAGCGACGGCCACCGCCGAAGCCGCCGTGCGGCGAGATTTCTAGTAGCGGCGCGCGTCGTAGATCGGGCCGGAGGAGTTCATCGGCACCACCCGCACCGGCACACCGTAGGTAGAGGAGTGGATCATCATCCCGTCGCCGACATAGATGCCGGCATGTGAGGCATCCGAGTAGAACGTCAGGACGTCGCCGGGCTGCAGATCCGACAGTGCCACCGGTTGGCCGCCGTGGGCCAGCGCCTGGCTGGAGTGCGGCAGCGAAATGCCGGCCTGCTGGTAGGCCCACATCACCAATCCCGAGCAGTCAAACCCGCCCGGCGCGGCGCCGCCCCACACGTACGACGATCCGACCTGGCTCAACGCGGCCTGCACGACGGTGGCGCGGTCCCCGCTGGGAACCAGCCCGGGCGCTCCATCGGGAAGGCCGCCCGGCGCTGGTGCTTCGGCTGGGGATTGCCCTTCGGCCGGTGGCGCACCCGGCGGTAAGGCACCCGGTGCCGCACCTGGCGGTAACGCATCGGGAGCGGGCGCGGGGCCTCTGGGAGCCGCCGCGGGAACCGGGCCCGGGTCGGCAAGGGCGGTGCGCTGTCCGGGCGACAGGGCGAGATATTGCGACTTGACCACGGCGATCTGTACCTGCAGCTGACTCTGCTTGGACTGCAGGCTGGCCCGTACCGCCGCGGCCTGTTCGGCGGCGCGCTTGGCGTCGGCGGCCGACTGGGCGGATGCCTGCTCGGCCTTGGCCGCCTGCTCGCCGGCGGCGCGGTAATTGCGCATCTGGGTGGCCATTTCGGCCGACAGCACCCGCTGCACCGACAATCCGTCGATCAGCTGCTGCGGAGACTTCGCCGTCAGGATGGCGTGCATGCCGTCGGTCCGGCCGCCCATGTAGGTGGCGGCGGCAATCTTGTTGACGGCGCCCTGGTAGCTGGCCAGCCGGTCCTTGGCGGCCTGCGCGGCAGCCTGGTCGTCCAGGTGCTTCTTGTCCGCCGCCTGCTGCACGGCCAGTTTCTTGCTCAGGTCGATCTGGGCGGTGTGCATGGCTTCGGTTGTCTGCTCTGCCTGGCGGGATAACTCGTTGAGTTTCGCCACCGCATCGCCGGCGGGGTCGGCGAACGCAGTGGTGCCAAAGGCACCGGAGAGGACAGTGAAGCCAGCAAGCGTACCGACCATAGAACGCACGATGACACGCGCACGCGGATGCTTACAGTTGAGCCTCAAAGTGTTGCTTCCTTAAACGACCGTCGACGCGTGGTCATCGAGCTGGTTTTAGGTCTCAAACAGGTTACGAAACGATATCGGCGTTTGTCCAAAGCAGATCGTTAAGAAATTAGAAAGAATTCTGTCATTACTTTATGAGTGGCCTCCTGCAAACCAGCGCTGTCCAGGAGTTATGGCGCACAGGGCAATTAGGCGACGCCGGAACCGCGATTGCCCCGGATCGGCACCAGACGCAGCCTTGGGGCCAATCCGGCATCGGCGAGTACTTCCAAAGCGGCACGCTCGTCGCACAACAAAGTTTCCGGGACCCCGAGTATCACGCTGACGACGCAGTCGCGGCACCCCGCACCGCGCGCCGCGCAGTCGTCGCAGTCGATCACCATCGGCGCACCCGGTCCGGGCGCCGCGCCGCCGTCGCTGTCAGATGCAGTTTGGGCCATTGGTCGGGTCCTCTCGGTCGGCCTCCGTCGAGTTCTCTCGCACGCTAACCGCGGCCACCGACATGTTTTCCGCCAAGGTGTCGGTGGGGGTGCCTAACGTCACGGCTGTGGGAGTGACCGGTGCGGCCCAGCTGAGCTTCCCCGGCCTGTGCCCGGCCGTCCGCGCCGACGAAATGCCGTTGCGCGAGACCACTTTCGTCGTGGTGGACCTGGAGACCACCGGCGGACGCGCGACGAGCAACCCGGCAACACCGGCAGCGCCGCCCGACGCCATCACCGAAATCGGCGCGGTGAAGGTCCGCGGCGGCGTCGTGCTCGGCGAATTCGCCACCCTGGTGGACCCGCAGCGCAGCATCCCGCCCCAGATCGTGCAGCTCACCGGCATCACCTCGGCGATGGTGTATGACGCCCCGACCATCGACGCGGTGCTGCCGATGTTCCTGGAGTTCGCCGGCGGTTCGGTGCTTGTCGCCCACAATGCCGGGTTCGACATCGGGTTCCTGCGGGCCGCCGCGCAGCGCTGCGATATCA
The DNA here is from genome assembly GCF_059812725.1 of Mycobacterium sp. NGS41. Taxonomy (NCBI): domain Bacteria; kingdom Bacillati; phylum Actinomycetota; class Actinomycetes; order Mycobacteriales; family Mycobacteriaceae; genus Mycobacterium; species Mycobacterium sp. NGS41. The sequence continues at coordinate 27,806 of NZ_JCALDF010000015.1, read as the reverse complement.
CCTGGCCCCGGCCACAGGTGTTGTGCACGGTTCGGCTGGCCCGCCGGGTGCTCAGCCGCGAGGAAGCCCCCAGCGTGCGGCTGGCCGCCCTGGCGCGGCTGTTCGCCGCCGCCGCCCAGCCCACCCACCGTGCCCTGGACGACGCCCGAGCCACCGTCGACGTGTTGCACGCCCTCATCGAACGAGTGGGCAACCAGGGCGTGCACACCTACGCCGATCTGCGTTCGTATCTGCCCGACGTGACACCAACGCAGCGCCGCAAGCGGGTCCTCGCCGACGGCCTGCCGCACCGGCCCGGGGTCTACCTGTTCCGCGGACCGTCGGGTGAGGTGCTCTACGTCGGCACTGCCGTCGACCTGCGACGCCGGGTAAGCCAGTACTTCAGCGGCGCCGACCCGCGCGGCCGGATGAAGGAGATGGTTGCGCTGGCCGGCAGCATCGACCACGTCGAGTGCGCGCACGCGCTGGAGGCCGGCGTGCGGGAACTTCGGCTGCTGGCCGCACACTCCCCGCCGTACAACCGCCGGTCAAGGTTCCCGCAGCGGTGGTGGTGGGTGGTGCTCACCGACGAGGCGTTCCCGCGCCTCTCGGTGGTCCGCGCCCCCCGGCACGATCGCGCGGTCGGACCGTTTCGGTCCCGCGCCGGGGCCGCGCAGACGGCGGCCCTGCTGGCGCGGTTCACCGGGGTCCGGACCTGCACCACGCGCCTGGGACGTTCTTCGCTGCACGGGCCGGCCTGTCCCGAGGTCGAGGTGTCGCCCTGTCCCGCCGCCCGCGGGGTGACCGCCACCCAATATGCGGCCGCGGTGGCACGGGCGGCGGGATTGATCGACGGCCAGGACAACACCGCGCTCGCCGCCGCCGTCCAAGAAGTCACCCGGCTGGCCGAGCTGCACCGCTACGAAAGCGCCGCCCGACTCCGCGATCTCACCGCCAGCGCTGTCGAAACCCTGTGGCGCGGACAGCGTTTGCGCGCGTTGGCCGCGCTGCCCGAGCTGATCGCCGCCGCGCCGGACGGTCAGGGCGGCTACCACCTCTGCGTGATCCGCCACGGCCAGCTCGCGGCGGCCGGTGCCGCCGGCCGCGGGGTACCGCCGATGCCCGTCGTCGAGGCGATCCTGGCCGGTGCGCAGACGGTCATTCCGTCGCCGGCCCCGCTCGGCGGCGCTCTGGTCGAGGAGACCGCGCTGATCGCACGCTGGCTGGCGGCCCCAGGGGTACGCGTCGTCCGGGTGGCCGGCGTGGACGACGCCGGATGGACTACTCCCCTGCGGGCGGCGGGCGCCTGGGCCCAGTGGGCGGCGGCGGCGCGCTCCGCACGGCTGGCGGCCGAGCAGGCAGGCCCCGATTCAGACCTGCTGACTGAACCGCACCCATCGCGCGAGCAGCTGTTCGGCCGCACCGGTGTCGATGGCGGCGCCGGCCCGCTGCAGTCCGTCCTCCCACGCCGGCAGCCATTCAGCGCGGCTGGATAGCCCGGCGTGAGCCACGATCGCCCCGGCGGCATTGAGCACCACCGCATCCCGGACCGCGCCCTTGGCGCCGCCCAGCACCGCTCGCGCTTCGGCCGCATTGGTCTGCGCGTCGCCACCCAACAGCTCGCCGAGTTCGGCGCGCGCAAACCCGAAGCCGGCGGGATCGAAGGTCAGATTGTCCACCGTGCCCGCCTGCACGCGCCAGATCGTGCTCGTGGTGGTCGTGGTCAGCTCGTCGAGGCCGTCGTCGCCGTGCACAACCAGCACGCTGGATCGGCGCGCGGCGAACACCCCGGCCATCACCTCGGCGAGGTCGCCGAACGCGCAGCCGATCAGCCCGGCCCGCGGCGAAGCCGGATTGGTAAGCGGCCCAAGCAGATTGAATACCGTGGGCACGCCGATCTCACGACGAACCGTGGCCGCGTGCCGGTAGGACGGATGGAACACCGGCGCGAAACAGAACCCGATCCCGACTTCGTCGAGGGAGCGCGCGACCTGCTCGGGTCCCAGGTCGATGCGAACCCCGAGCGCCTCCAGCGTGTCGGCGCCGCCGGACAGCGAGGTCGCCGCCCGATTGCCGTGTTTGACCACCGGCACACCCGCGGCGGCAACAACGATCGCCGCCATCGTGGATAGGTTGACCGTGTTGACGCCGTCGCCACCGGTGCCGACTATGTCGACGGCGTCTCCGATATCCCGGCGGGTCGCGCCGGAGGGCATCGGCCGCGCATGGCTGAGCATCACATCAGCCAGTTCACCGACCTCGGCCGCGGTGGGACGCTTCATCTTCATCGCGACGGCGAAGGCGGCGATCTGGGCCGGCCTGGCGTTGCCCGTCATGATCTGGTCCATGGCCCAGGCCGCCAGGCCGCGGTGCAGGTTCTGCCCGGCGGTCAATTGGCTCAGGACCTGCGGCCATGACGGCGCCGGCCCGGCCGCAACCGCGGCGGACTCCCCTGGCAACGGGGGCTCGAATGACGCCCCGGATGACTCAGCCACGCGCCGATGGTCCCACGAGGGGCAACCGCCACCCAACCGCCGCCGAGCGTCGACCCGGCACAGCGACGGCGCGACGCGTCCCATTGATTTGCCGCCCCGGGTAGTGCTCAACAACTACAAAGCGTCATACTTGCGGATGTGACCAGCGCTGTGGGGACCTCGGGTACTGCGATCACGTCGCGCATTCATTCGCTGAATCGGCCCAACATGGTCAGTGTTGGCACCATAGTCTGGCTTTCCAGCGAGTTGATGTTCTTTGCTGGGCTGTTCGCGATGTACTTCACGGCCCGTGCTCAGGCCGGCGGAAAATGGCCGCCGCCACCGACCGAGCTGAATCTCTACCAGGCCGTCCCGGTGACCCTGGTTCTGATCGCGTCGTCGTTCACCTGCCAGATGGGCGTGTTCGCGGCCGAGCGCGGCGACGTCTTCGGGCTGCGCCGCTGGTATGTGATCACCTTCCTGATGGGCTTGTTCTTCGTCCTCGGCCAGGGCTACGAGTACTTCCATCTCGTGACGCACGGCACCACGATCCCCAGCAGCGCCTACGGCAGCGTGTTCTATCTGGCCACCGGCTTTCACGGCCTGCACGTCACTGGCGGCCTGATCGCGTTCATCTTCCTGCTCGCCCGCACCGCGATGACCAAGTTCACGCCGGCGCAGGCGACCGCCAGCATCGTCGTCTCTTACTACTGGCATTTCGTCGACATCGTATGGATCGCGCTGTTCACCGTGATCTATTTCATCCGGTAAGCCGACCACCCGGTACAGCCCCGAACAGGCCCGAACAGGAATGAACAGGAGTTCTCGGTTGAAGAAACTGGGGTTCACCCGAGCCGGTGGCCGTAAACCGCAAAACCAGCGGCGTAGTGACCGCTCTCGTCGGCGTCTGCAGCGCCGACTGTCCGGCGGCCTGCTGCTGCTGATAGCGCTGACCTTTTCTGGGGGATTGGCGGCGGTCCTTACCCCCACTCCGCAAGTGGCCGTCGCCGATGAGAACAACGAGGCCGCGATCCGTAAAGGCCGACAGCTGTTCGACACCTCCTGCGTGTCTTGCCACGGCGCCAACCTGCAGGGCGTGCCCGACCACGGGCCGAGCCTGATCGGCGTCGGCGATGCCGCGGTCTACTTCCAGGTGTCCACCGGCCGGATGCCCGCCATGCGCGGCGAGGCCCAGGCGGCGCGCAAGGACCCGATCTTCGACGAGGAGCAGACCGAGGCGATCGGCGCCTACGTGCAGTCCAAGGGCGGCGGGCCCTCGGTAGTGCGCAACCCCGACGGCAGCCTCGCGATGCGTTCGCTGCGCGGCGAAGACCTGGGCCGCGGCGGCGACCTGTTCCGGCTCAACTGCGCGTCCTGCCACAACTTCACCGGAAAGGGCGGGGCGCTGTCGTCGGGCAAGTACGCACCCGACCTGGGACCGGCCAACGAACAGCAGATCCTGACCGCGATGCTGACCGGCCCGCAAAACATGCCCAAGTTCTCCGACCGCCAGCTGTCGATGGACGCCAAGAAGGACATCATCGGTTACGTCAGGACGGTCGTCGAGGAGCGTCAGCCGGGTGGCTACGGCCTCGGTGGCTTCGGACCGGCCCCGGAGGGCATGGCGATGTGGATCATCGGCATGGTCGCCGCCATTGGGTTGACGTTGTGGATTGGGGCGCGCTCGTGAGCGACGTTGATGAGGTGAAAGGTTCGGACACCGACAAGGACGCCGGCTCGACGCAGGAACCCGACGAAGCCGCGCTGGCCACGATGTCGAACGAGGAACTGCTGGCGCTGGGCGGCAAGCTCGACGGTGTCGAGACCGTCTACAAGGACCCTCGCTGGCCCGTCGAGGGCACCAAGGCCGAGAAGCGCGCCGAGCGCGGCGTGGCGCTATGGCTTTTGCTGGGCGGTGCGGCCGGGCTGGCGCTGCTGGTGGTCTTCTTGTTCTGGCCGTGGGAGTACAAGCCGAAGGAGGAGCACGGCAGCATCCTCTACACGCTGGCCACTCCGCTGTACGGATTGACTTTCGGGCTGTCCATTCTGGCAATCGGCATCGGCGCCGTCCTGTACCAGAAACGGTTTATCCCGGAAGAGATTTCGATCCAGGAACGGCATGACGGCGCGTCCCGCGAGATCGATCGCAAGACGGTGGTAGCGAACCTGACCAACGCCCTCGAAGGCTCCACGATCAGACGGCGCAAGCTGGTCGGACTGTCGCTGGGCATGGGCTTGGGCGCATTCGGCCTCGGCACCCTGGTGGCGTTTGCCGGCGGCATGATCAAAAACCCGTGGAAGCCGGTCGTCGACACCGCCGAGGGCAAGAAAGCGGTGCTGTGGACGTCGGGTTGGACCCCGCGCTACAAGGGCGAGACCATCTACCTGGCACGGGCTACCGGCTCCCACGATTCGGCCCCGTTCATCCCGATGCGCCCGGAGGACATCGACGCCGGCGGCATGGAGACGGTGTTCCCGTGGCGGAAATCTGACGGCGACGGCACCACCGCGGAATCCCACGAAAAGCTGATCGGGATCAAGTTGGGTATCCGAAATCCTGTGATGCTCATCCGGATCCGGCCCAGCGACATGCCCAGGGTGGTCAAGCGCCAGGGTCAGGAGAGCTTCAACTTCGGCGAGTTCTTCGCCTTCACCAAGGTCTGCTCGCACCTGGGTTGCCCGTCGTCGCTGTACGAGCAGCAGTCCTACCGGATCTTGTGCCCGTGTCACCAGTCGCAGTTCGACGCACTGCACTACGCCAGGCCGATATTCGGCCCCGCGGCCCGCGCACTGGCGCAACTGCCCATCACCATCGACACCGAGGGGTATCTGGTCGCCAACGGTGACTTTGCCGAGCCCGTCGGACCCGCATTTTGGGAGCGCACAACAACATGAGTCCAAAACTCAGTCCTCCGAAGATCGGTGATGTTCTGGCCCGCCAAGGCGAGGACATCGACACGCGCTACCACCCCTCGGCGGCCGTCCGCAGACAGCTCAACAAGGTCTTCCCGACCCACTGGTCGTTCCTGCTGGGCGAGATCGCGCTGTACAGCTTCATCGTGCTGCTGATCACCGGCGTGTACCTGACGCTGTTCTTCGACCCCTCCATGGTCGATGTCACCTACAACGGCGTGTACCAACCGCTGCGCGGTGTGGAGATGTCGCGCGCCTACGAGTCGGCGCTCAACATTTCCTTCGAAATCCGCGGCGGGCTGTTCGTACGCCAGATTCACCACTGGGCCGCCTTGATGTTCTCCGCGGCGATCATGGTGCACCTGGCACGCATCTTCTTCACCGGCGCATTCCGCAGACCCCGCGAGATCAACTGGGTCATCGGCTCGCTGCTGCTGATCCTGTCGATGTTCGAGGGCTACTTCGGCTATTCACTGCCCGACGACCTGCTCTCAGGTATCGGCCTGCGGGCCGCGTTGTCGTCGATCACGCTGGGCATGCCGGTGATCGGCACCTGGCTGCACTGGTTCCTGTTCGGCGGCGACTTCCCCGGCAACATCTTGATCCCGCGGCTGTATGCGCTGCACATTCTGCTGTTGCCGGCGATCATTCTGGCGCTGATCGGGATGCACCTAGCGTTGGTGTGGTTCCAGAAGCACACCCAGTTCCCAGGGCCGGGACGCACCGAGCACAACGTGATCGGCGTGCGGGTGATGCCGGTGTTCGCGGTCAAATCCGGTGCCTTCTTCGCCACGATCGTGGGCGTGCTGGGCCTGATGGGCGGCCTGCTGCAGATCAACCCCATCTGGAACCTGGGCCCCTACAAGCCATCTCAGGTGTCGGCCGGTTCGCAGCCCGACTTCTACATGATGTGGACCGAGGGCCTGGCCCGTATCTGGCCGCCGTGGGAGTTCTACTTCTGGCACCACACCATTCCCGCCCCGGTCTGGGTCGCGTTGCTCATGGGGCTGATTTTCATCCTGCTGATCGTCTATCCGTTCCTGGAGAAGCGGTTCACCGGTGACTATGCGCACCACAATCTGCTGCAGCGCCCCCGCGATGCCCCGGTCCGCACCTCCGTGGGCGCCATGGCGATCAGCTTCTACATGGTGCTCACGCTGGCCGCGATGAACGACATCATCGCGCTGAAGTTCCACATCTCGCTGAACGCGACGACGTGGATCGGGCGCATCGGCATGGTGATCCTGCCGCCGTTCGTTTACTTCATCACTTATCGGTGGTGCATCGGGCTGCAGCGCAGCGACCGCTCGGTGCTCGAGCACGGGGTGGAGACGGGCATCATCAAGCGGCTGCCGCACGGGGCCTACATCGAGCTGCACCAGCCGCTCGGCCCGGTCGACGGCCACGGTCACCCGCTGCCGCTGGAATACCAGGGCGCTCCGGTTCCCAAGCGCATGAACAAGCTGGGGTCGGGCGGGTCGCCCGGCAGCGGCAGCTTCATGTTCGCCGACCCGGCGTCCGAGGACGCAGCGCTGCGCGAGGCGGCACACGCCGCCGAGCATCGTGCGCTCACCGCACTGCGCGATCACCAGGAGAGCATCAACGGCTCGCCCAACGGCGAGCACGGCGAGCACTAGACCTGGTTTTCACGCGTACTTGCGCGTCCAGTCGGTGCTGACGGCGTTGAGCGTGAATCGTTGGCGTTGAGCGTGAATCGTTGGTTTCCAGCGTGAATCGTCGGCGTTGAGCGTGAATCGTCGGCGTTGAGCGTGAAGCCAGGGCGTCCGCTGTGAAATCCTGGTGCCAGTCGGGCGATTTTTCCGCCCACGTTGCACACCCAAAGCCAACGATTCACGCGCAAGGCCCAGGCTTCACACCCAATGCTCGAAACCATGAATGCGGCCCGCCTCACGGTGGGTGTCGACGGACTGCGCGGCTAGTGCACGGTGACGACGCGACGCAGCTGGCGAACGTGTATCCACTCGAGCGCCGGCATTCCCGCGGTGATCAGGCCGGCCAACGTGTAGCCGACCCAGGACGCGCCGTTGTGACCGACGGCCATCAGGTAGGTGGCCACCCCCACCGCTATCAGCGCTACTCCCATCGTGCCCGTCAGCGCGACCGCGCCACGCATCCAGATGCGGTCCACGGCCGCGCCTGACCATCCGTCGACGACGTGGCGCCCCCGATCTGCCGCGCTGCGTGCGGTCGGGTACCCGGAACTGGCCGGCTGCCTGACCACCGTCGTGCGTGCCGACGCGGCTGTCGGCCCGGCGACCGGCTCGTCGTGGGCCATCCGGCGCGCCCGCAACAATATCGGGATCGCACCCGCGATGATCAGCGCGGAGACGACGATGACGACGTACAGGATCCATGGGGTGTGGGTGGCCCTCGCCGCTTTGTGAAAGCCGCGACCCAGATCGGTCAGCGCGACGATGGCGGCGACGCTCACGCCCACCAAGAGCAGCCAGACCGCTGCGCACGCCCCGATCAGAATGCGATCGACTACGTCCGGCGGAATGCTGTCCGACCCTTGCCGGTATGCGGAGTACCTACTGACCATCAGCAGCTCGTCTGCCATGCGTCGTTGGCGTTGGCTGACAACACCGTTCCCTCGCTCGTGGTGATCGTGCAGTTGAGCTTGCTGACCCGGAAAAGACTGGACGCCTCGAGCGAGCCGACATCGGATTGCGAGATCGGCGTCACCGTCATCGACCACGGGATGTACACGTTGTGCTGGGTCCGCCGCCGACCCGACGCGTCCACATAGGTCACCGTGATGATGTCGCCCGGCGCCTTGGTGCCGGTCACCGAGTACGTGACTTGCCGCGGACCGGTCGGCGTGGTGGTCGGGGGGACCGGTGGGACCACCGCCGCTGGTGTGCTCGCCGGCGGCGGTGCGGCGCTCGTTGGCGGCGGGGCCGCCGATGGCGACGGCGTCACCGTCACTGTCTGGGTCTCCGTTGACGTCGAGATTTCGGTAGAAGGCGGCGTCGACGACGGCGACGGCGGTTTGGAGGTGGTTATTTCGTCCTGAGGGGGCACCACGGACGTCGACGATGTACCTGGGGTGGCGACTTGGCTGGTGTCGGTCCGCGTGACCAGCAGCGACACCGAGACCACGAGTGCGATCGCGGCCAGAATAGCCGCGACGCCGACCACCCACGGCCAGCGCGGCGCGGCGCGTTCGTCGATCAGGTCGGACGAGCCGTCGTAGTCGTCGTAGTCGTAGAGCTTGAGGTCAGCCGGTACGTACGGGCCACTGATGAATTGCTCGGACTCCGGGGCCGAGTAGGCCCGCGAGTGAATGTCGGTCTGACCGGTGTGATCGGCCGCATCGTCGTCGGCCTCGTCTATGGGCTCCAGCTCGCCTTCGGGCTCGCTGCTGCCGGAGTCCACTTCGGCGCTGTGTTTGCCGACGGCATCGGGTTCGTCAAGATCCCGCCCGGGAGGATTCGGCCCGCTCATGTTCGTCTGCCCTGTCCAACTGCATCACCCGGGGCTTCGCGGCGGCATCGGTGCGCACGTGCTCGGGAGATTCTCATTGTCCTTCGGCAAACCCTACCGAACCGGCCAGGGCAATTAAGTCTGGGCAAACTGGCCACTGATCAACTGATGTCCTGATTGTGACCTTCGGGACGCCGATCAGTGCTTCTCCGGCCCGACGTAGTACTCGAACACCAGCCCGGCCGCCGAGGCGAGGATGAACACCACGCCGGCGACAATGAGCCAGGGCAGCCACAGCGCGATGCCGGTCGCCGCCACCGAGCCGGACAGCGCGATGAGAATCGGCCACCAGCTGTGTGGCGCGAAGAACCCCAAGTCCCCTGCGCCGTCGCTGATCTCAGCACCCTCGTAGTCCTCAGGCCTGGTGTCCAGGCGGCGCGCGACGAATCGGAAGAAGGTGGCCACGATCAACGCCATGCCGCCGGTGAGCGCCAGTGCGGTGGTGCCCGCCCACTCCACGCCGCCGGTGGCGAACATCGAAGTCAGCACCCCGTACAACACCGCCGAGATGACGAAGAACGCGGCGATGAACTCGAACAGCCTCGCTTCGATATGCATTGCGTGTCCTAACCTACTGGCTCCGGGTCAGTTCGCCGCGGCGAGTTTCGAACGGGTGGGTGGTCTGCGCGAGTGGTGGTTCGCCGATCGCCTGCAGGGCCTCGGCGTTGGTCATGGCCTTGTTCTTGATCCGTTGCTGCAGGTAGGTCTTGAACTTGTCCGGCGTCACCACGCGGACCTCGAAGTTCATCATCGAGTGGTACGTGCCGCACATCTCGGCGCAGTGACCGACGAATGGCCCGGTCTTGGTGATCCGCTCGACCTGGAAGCGGTTGATGGAGTTGTTCGCCTCGGGGTTGGGCATCACGTCGCGCTTGAACAGGAATTCCGGCACCCAGAACGCGTGGACGACGTCCGTCGAATTCAGCTGGAACTCGATGCGCGTGTCGGAGGGCAGCACCAGCACCGGAATCTCGGTGCTGGTTCCCAGCGTTTCGACCTCGTCGAAGTTCAGGTAGGTCCGGTCCTCGGTGTTGAGCCCGCGCACCGGCCCGACGCGCTCCTCGCCGTGCTCGTCCTTGCCGTCCGGCTTGGACGTCATAGCCTTCTTCTTGGCCTCGTCGGCGCCGTTGTAGTCCTGGCCGTCCTTGAAATGCACCCGCTGATAACCGAACTTCCAGTTCCACTGGAAGGACGTGACGTCGATGACGACTTCGGGGTCCTTGGCCAGATGCAGGATTTTCTCCTGCACGATCACGGTGTAGAGGAACAACACCGAAATGACGATGAACGGCAACACGGTGAGCGTCAGCTCCAACGGCATGTTGTAGCCGAACTGGCGCGGAAAGTCGGGGCTGTCGGCCTTCTTACGGTGGAAGGCGGCCGCCCAGAAGATCAGGCCCCACACGATGACGCCGACGACCAGGGAGGCGATCACCGCGCCGATCCACAGCTCGCGGTTCAGGTGGGCCTCCGGGGTGATGCCCCTCGGCCAACCCATCGCCAGCGCGTCCTCCCAGCTGCACCCGCTCAGGGTGATAGCCAGCACACCCAGTGTGGCGACAAGCGCCAGCCGGCGGACTCTCGCGCCTGCCGCGCCGCCCGAAAGGCGCTGAAACCTACCCTGCGACAAGCATTGCGAACGGCCTAGCTCGCGACGTGTCACGTTGGCGCCTCCTGTATCACAAGCTGGGTCGACGGGAGCTGGCCCGGCTGCGGCGGGAACCGTCGGCTAACTCGGATGCGAATACTACGCAGCGTAGACCACGCCGTCTCGGAGGGCGACGATGTGTGCCCCAACGACGCGCTGATGCCTCGAGTGCAGGCCAGCCGAAGGGCACTCGAAGGGCGACTAGCACCCCGAATGCGGCATACTGGGGCGCCGTGTGTGGACTGCTGGCCTTCCTGGCGGCTCCGGCCGCCGAGGCTGCCGGGCCGGTCCCCGCCGACGGTGCCGACGGGGCCATCGTCCACGCGTTGCGCCTGATGCGTCACCGCGGGCCCGACGAGCCCGGCGGGTTGTTCGACCCCGACGCTGACGGGGCCGTCGTATTCGGCTTCAACAGGCTCTCATTCATCGACATCGCACACTCCCACCAGCCGCTGCGCTGGGGGCCGCCGGAGAAGCCCGACCGCTACGTCCTGGTGTTCAACGGCGAGATCTACAACTACCTCGAGCTGCGCGACGAGCTGCGCACCCGCCACGGCGCAGTTTTCGCCACCGACGGCGACGGTGAGGCCATCGTCGCCGGCTATCACTATTGGGGCACCGATGTCCTGACGCGGCTACGCGGCATGTTCGCGTTCGCGCTGTGGGACACCGTCAACCGCGAACTGTTTTGTGCCCGCGACCCGTTCGGCATCAAGCCGCTGTTTATGGCGACCGGCAGCGGGGGCACGGCGGTGGCCAGCGAGAAGAAGTGTCTGCTGGATCTGGCCGAGTTGGTGGGATTCGACACCGACATCGACCTGCGGGCCGTGCAGCACTACACCGTTTTGCAGTACGTGCCGGAGCCCGAAACGCTGCATCGCGGGGTGCGCCGGCTGGAGTCAGGGTGCTATGCGCGGATCCGGCCCGGGCTGGCCCCCGAAATCACCCGGTACTTCAGGCCGCGATTCGCCGCGGTGCCGATCACCCGCGACACCGAGCAGGCGCGCTACGACGAGATCACCGCGGTGCTGGAAGACTCCGTCGCCAAGCACATGCGTGCTGACGTCACCGTCGGCGCATTTTTGTCCGGCGGGATCGACTCCACGGCGATCGCGGCCCTGGCCATCCGGCACAACCCGCGGCTGATCACCTTCACCACCGGTTTCGAGCGTGAGGGATTCTCCGAGATCGACGTCGCGGTGGCTTCGGCGGAGGCGATCGGCGCCCGCCACATCGCCAAGGTGGTGAAGCCCGACGAGTTCGTCGCCGCCCTGCCCGAGATCGTCTGGTACCTCGACGAGCCCGTCGCCGACCCGGCGCTGGTCCCGCTGTTCTTCGTGGCCCGCGAGGCGCGTAAGCACGTCAAAGTGGTGCTTTCCGGCGAAGGCGCCGACGAGTTGTTTGGCGGCTACACGATTTACCGCGAGCCGCTGTCGTTGAAACCTTTCGACTATCTGCCGGCGTCGCTGCGACGCTCGATGGGCAGGGTGTCCAAGCCGCTGCCCGAGGGCATGCGCGGCAAGAGCCTGCTGCACCGCGGATCACAGACGCTCGAGGAGCGCTACTACGGCAATGCCCGCAGCTTCTCGGACCTGCAGTTGCGCGACGTGCTGCCCGGATTCCGGGCGGACTGGACCCACACCGATGTGACAGCGTCGGTGTACGCCGCGTCGGCCGGCTGGGATCCGGTGGCCCGCATGCAGCACATCGACCTGTTCACCTGGCTGCGCGGCGACATCCTGGTCAAGGCCGACAAGATGACGATGGCCAACTCCCTGGAACTGCGGGTGCCATTTTTGGATCCCGAGGTGTTCGCTGTGGCGTCGCGGTTGCCGGTAGCGGCCAAGATCACCCGCACCACCACCAAGTACGCGCTGCGACGGGCCTTGGAGCCGATCGTGCCGGCGCATGTGCTGCAGCGGCCCAAGCTGGGGTTCCCAGTGCCGATTCGGCATTGGCTGCGCACCGGCGAACTGCTGGAGTGGGCGTACGCGATGGTGGACGGGTCGCAGGGCAGTGATGTGGTCAACCTGGTCGACATCGCCGCGGTGCGCCGGATGCTCGACGAACACCGATGCGGCACCACCGATCACAGCCGCCGACTGTGGACGCTGCTGATTTTCATGCTGTGGTACGCGATTTTCGTCGAGCACAGTGTGGTTCCGCAGATCAGCGAGCCGGAGTACCCGGTCGAGTTGTAGGTCCGGGGTGTAGCGCAGGGTTTGCGCGTGAACTCAGGGCGTTGCGCGTGAGTACAGGGCTTTGCGGGTGAGTCCAGGGCGTTGCGCGTGAACTCTGGGCGTCGCGCGTGAGCCCAGGGCGTTGCGCGTGAACTCAGGGCTTCGCGCGTGAACTCGCGGTTGAATCTGCGCGATTTTCGCGCCCTGGACGCACAGCGGAAGCCCTCAGTTCACAGTCAACGCCGTGGGCTCACAACCAACGCCCTGGGCTCACGCTCGATGCCGAGTCGACGCGGGCGACGGCGCGCGCAGGCGGGCGACGGCCCGAGTCGACGCGCGCGCACACGCGCGACTGCCCGAGCAGACGCAAAGCTAAGCCAGCGCCGCGGCGATCTCGGCGGCAGCGTCATCGCCGAACGCGCCCGCCAGCCGAGGAGTCGCGACCTCACGGTCCCACTCCCACTCCTGCGTTCCGGTCGATTCCAGCACCAGCACCGCCACCAGCGAGCCGAGCTGCGCCGAACGCTCCAGGCTCAGACCGGCGCTTCGTCCAGTCAGGAACCCCGCGCGGAACGCGTCGCCTACACCGGTGGGGTCGGTCTGGCTGGTCTCGGGCACCACACCGACGTGGACGCTGCTGCCGTCGCGCTCGACGATGTCCACGCCCTTGGCGCCCAATGTCGTCACCCGCAGGTCGACCTGAGCCATCACGTCGGCCTCCGACCACCCGGTCTTGGACAGCAGCAGGTCCCATTCGTAGTCGTTGGTGAACAGGTAGGTGGCGCCGTCGATGAGCTTGCGGATCTCCTCGCCGGACAGACGCGCCAACTGCTGGGACGGGTCGGCGGCGAACGGCAATCCGAGCTTGCGGCACTCTTCGGTGTGCACCACCATCGCCTCCGGGTCGTTGGCCCCGATAATGACCAGCTCGGGCTTGCCGATGGAGGACACCACGTCGGCCAGGGAGATGTCGCGGGCCTCCGACATGGCGCCCGGATAGAACGACGCGATCTGGGCCATGTCCACGTCGGTGGTGCAGACGAAACGTGCTGTGTGCGCGGTCTTGGAGACCAGCACGTTGTCGCAGTTGACGTGGTGCGCTTCCAGCCAGCTGCGGTAGTCGCCGAAGTCGTCGCCTGCCGCACCGACCAGCGCGACGTCCCCGCCCAGCACGCCGATGGCGAAGGCGATGTTGCCGCCCACCCCACCGCGATGAATCACCAGGTCATCGACCAGGAAGCTGAGTGAGACCTTCTGCAGGTGATCGGCCAGCAGCTGCTCGGAGAAACGGCCGGGAAACCGCATCAGATGGTCGGTCGCAATCGAACCAGTCACCGCGATCGTCACGAAAAATCCACCCTTCGTTAGTAAGGCCGTCTAGCCTACCTACGGATCTCAACCGCGCGGTTCGCCCGGCTGCGTCTGAGGCTGCCTCGAAGGCCGGCGGCGGGTCGTGCGCTAGCCTGCCTACAGAGCTCACCTGGTTGCCGGAACTCCATCCTTTGGGCGGCAACCACTCATGCCCCATCCCCCACCGTAGGAGAATCACAATGGCAGGTCCGCACCCGCCGAACCCAATCGGCGCTGACGGACCCCGCTACCCCAAGCCCGACTCCCCGGGCCCCGCGCGCACCGAGTTCATCGCGACCGAGCCGACATTCGCGACCAACCCGCCCAACGGCGCTGCGCCACCTCCGCTCGCCTATCCCGAGCAGCTGCCACCCGCGGTGGCCTATCCGAGCCGTCGGCCCAAGCGGCTGATCATCGGGTTGCTGGTGATCGCGGCGCTGGTGGCGGTCATGACGGCGGCGATCGTCTACGGCGTCCGCACCAACGGCGCCAACACCGGCTCCACCTTCTCCGAAGCAACGGTCAAAACGGCGATCCAGGGCTACCTGGACGCACTCGAGCACCGCGACATCGAGACCATCTCCCGCAACGCGCTGTGCGGCATTTACGACGGCGTGCGCGACCGCCGGTCCGACCAGGCCCTGGCCAAGGCGACCAGCGACGCATTCCGCAAGCAGTTCTCCCATATCGAGGTCACCTCGATCGACAAGATCGTCTACCTGTCGCAGTATCAGGCCCAGGTGTTGTTCAGCATGCGGGCAGCGCCGGCGATCGGCGGCCCGACGCGCCCGGAGACGCAAGGCCTTGCGCAGTTGCTTTTCCAGCGCGGCCAGATCTCGGTGTGTTCCTACATACCGCGCGGTGCGGGCTCCTACTAGCCCCGGTTAGGCCGGCAGGTCAGTTGAACGAGTCCCCGCAGGCGCAGGAGCCGCCGGCGTTGGGGTTGTCGATAGTGAAGCCCTGCTTTTCGATGGTGTCCACGAAGTCGATGGACGCGCCTTCCACGTAAGGCGCACTCATCCGGTCGACCGTCAAGGTCACCCCACCGAACTCCGCGGTCAGATCGCCGTCCAGCGTCCGGTCGTCGAAGAAGAGGTTGTAGCGCAGCCCGGCGCACCCGCCCGGTTGAACCGCGATACGCAGCGCCAGGTCGTCTCGGCCTTCCTGATCCAGCAGGGACTTCGCCTTGGCAGCGGCGGCCTCGGTCAGAAGCACGCCGTGGGTCTTGGCGCTGGTCTCGTTCTGCACCGTCATTGCTTCTCCTACATGCTCTTGGGTGGGTCCCAGTGTGGGCGGGTCCGCGCGGCGTTCATAGCTTGCGCACTGGGCGCGGCCCACTTCCTCAACGGTACCCTGCTGAACCGCTATTCCCGAGTCGCGCCGCTACCTCGGACGCCAATCCCATCAGCTGGTTGGCCGCATCGGCCTGCGCCAATCCCACTGAACCGGCGTATTCGGCGATCGACAGGGCAGACATGATGCCCGCCGCTCGCGATGTGGATTTGCCCACACTCACCTGTCCGGCCAGCACGATCACCGGAATTCCGAGCGGAATGGCGGCGTCGGCCAGCGAGCCGACCACCTTGCCGTGCAGGGACTGCTCGTCGAACCTGCCCTCACCGGTGACGATCATGTCCGCGTCGACCAGGTCGTCGCCCAGTTTGGTGTGCTCGGCGATGATCGCCGCGCCGGAGGCGACGTGACCACCGAGCGCCAGCAGCCCGGCCCCGATGCCGCCGGCGGCACCGGCGCCGGGTTCGGCGCTCACGTCGCGTCCGGCCACGTCTTCCAGTTCCAGCGCCCACCCCTCGAGTCGGACTTCGAGCGCCGCCACGGCAGCGGTGTCGGCACCCTTCTGCGGCGCGAACACCCGCGCCGCACCCCACGGCCCCAACAGCGGGTATTCGACGTCCGACGCGGCGATCAGCTCGACGTTGCTCAGCTTCGCGCGGGCCGCCTCCAAACCCCCGAGCTCGGCGATCATGCCCCGTCCGCCGTCGGTGCAGGCGCTACCGCCCAGCCCGACCACGATCCGGATCGCGCCGGCGCGCAGCGCCTCGTCGACGAGCTGCCCGACTCCCCTGCTGTGGGTGGCCAGCGCGGTCCTCGGCGTCGGCGGCCCGTCAAGCAGCGTCAGACCGCAGGCCTGCGCACATTCCAGGTACGCGGTCGACGAAGCCTTGTCGAACACCCATTTGGCGTCCACCGGCCTGTCCTGCGGCCCTGATACCCGCAGTCGCCGCGCCTTCCCCAACCGGCTGGCCAGTACCTCGACGAAACCCGGTCCGCCGTCGGACTGCGGGGCGACGATGAACCGATCTCGCGGGCGTGACCGGTTCCACCCGGTCGCGATGGCCGCGGCGGCCTGCACCGCCGACAGGCTGTTGCCGTAGCAGTCGGGAGCCACCAGGACGCGCATTGCGGGCAGCTGGATGCGGCCCGGCGCAAGGTCAGCACCGGCAGGATCCGACGCTATCGAGTCGTCGCTCACGGGCAGCCGTTCATTACTCCGTAAGACTAGGGCCAAGCGACACGGCGCACTGGCGATGCGCGATACCGGCTCTCTCCACGGCTATTTGGGGCTCGCCCACCCGCGAAGTAACCTGGCGACTGTGAAGCTGCTGGGCCGCAAGAAGGACCGAGACGAGGGGCAGGACGCAACGTTCCCGTCCGAGGACGTTGCGGCCGGTTCCGTCGTCGCTCCAGCGCGCGGGTCGCGCACCACCGGTCCCAAGGGCCGGCCCACCCCCAAGCGCGACGCCGCCAGGCGCGGCGCCAAAAAGGGCCCGGTCGCACCGGCGCCCATGACAGCGGCCGAGGCGCGAGCGCGGCGCAAATCGCTGGCCGGCCCCAAGCTCAGCCGCGAGGAACGTCGTGCGGAAAAGGCCGCCAGCCGGGCCCGGATCAGCGATCGCCGGGAGCGCATGATGGCCGGCGAAGAGGCCTACCTGCTGCCGCGCGACCAGGGCCCGATTCGCCGCTACGTACGCGACATCGTCGATTCCCGTCGCAACGTGCTGGGCCTGTTCATGCCGTCGGCCCTGGCCTTGTTGTTCATCATGTTCGCGGTCCCGCAGCTGCAGCTCTACATGTCCCCGGCGATGCTGGTTCTGATGGCCCTGATGGGTATCGACGGGTTCATCCTGGGCCGCAAAGTCAACAGGATGGTCGACGAGAAGTTCCCGACCAACACCGAAAGCCATTGGAAGCTGGGTATTTACGCCGCCAGCCGGGCTTCCCAGCTGCGCCGGACGCGCGCACCCAAGCCCCAAGTCAAGCGCGGCGCCGATGTCGGTTAAAAGCGCGGCGAAAGCCGTCTGACCCCAGTGCGCACCCTGGTGCTCGGTGGGATCAGGTCGGGCAAATCCCGGTGGGCAGAAGAAGCCATCGCCGAATCACTGGCACCCGACCAGCCGGTCTGTTACCTCGCCTCGCGGCTGGGTGGCCCGGCTGACGCGGAGTGGGCGCAGCGGGTCGCCAAGCACCGCGACCGCCGGCCCGCGCATTGGTCGACGGTCGAAACCGACGACATCGCAACACAATTGCGGCAATCACCGGGCATCCCGACGCTGGTCGACGATCTCGGCGCCTGGCTGACCAGCGTGCTGGACCGCCACCACGCCTGGGAGGACAGCTCGGCGGCTGTTCCGGTCCATCAGACGATCGACGACATGATTGCCGCGGTCAGCACGTTCGGTTCGACGCTGATGGTGGTCAGCCCGGAAGTCGGCTTGACCGTGGTTCCGGCCACCGCCTCCGGGCGCCGGTTCGCCGACGAACTGGGCAGTCTTAACCAGCGCATGGCAGCGTCGTGCGACCGCGTGGTGTTGGTGGTGGCCGGGCAGGCTGTGCCGATCAAGCCGCCGGGAGCCTGATGGAATTCCCGCCGGTAGAGCCCCCGGATACGGACGCCGCCGCAGCCGCCCGCGCCCGCCAGGACAGGCTGACCAAGCCGAAGGGCGCGCTGGGCCGCCTGGAGGAACTGGCGATCTGGGTGGCGTCGTGTCAGGGCCAGTGCCCGCCGCGGGATTTCCAGCGGGCGCGGGTAGTGGTGTTCGCCGGCGACCACGGTGTCGCCCGGTCCGGGGTGTCGGCCTATCCGCCGGAAGTGACCGCCCAGATGGTCGCCAACATCGACGGCGGCGGGGCGGCGATCAACGCCCTGGCGGGTGTCGCCGGCGCGACGGTGCGGGTCGCGGACCTGGCCGTGGACGTCCCGTCGGACTGGGAGGCAGTGTCGGAACAGATCGCCGCCCACAAGGTGCGGCGCAGCAGCGGCGATATCGCCGTCGAGGACGCACTGACCGACGACGAGACCATCCGCGCGATCGAGGCCGGCCAGCGGATCGCCGACGAGGAGGTCGACGGCGGAGCCGACCTGCTGATCGCCGGCGACATGGGGATCGGCAACACCACTCCCGCGGCGGTTCTGGTGGCGGCGCTGACGAACTCCGAGCCGGTCGCGGTGGTCGGCTTGGGGACTGGGATCGACGACGCCGGCTGGGCACGAAAAACGGCGGCCGTGCGCGATGCGCTGTTCCGGGCGCGACCGCTGTTGCACGACCCGATCGGGTTGCTGCGCTGCTGCGGCGGGGCGGACCTGGCCGCGATGGCGGGTTTCTGCGCCCAGGCCGCCGTTCGGCGTACCCCCCTGCTGCTGGACGGCATGGCGGTGACGGCCGCCGCGCTGGTCGCCGAGCGGCTCGCGCCGGGCGCCCGGCTGTGGTGGCAGGCTGGTCACCGGTCCACCGAGCCGGGGCACAGCCTGGCGCTTGCGTCGATCGCGCTGGACCCGATCGTGGACCTGCGCATGCGGCTGGGCGAGGGCACCGGCGCCGCGGTGGCGCTGCCGGTGCTGCGCGGCGCGGTGGCCGCGCTGTCGGGGATGGCGACCTTCCAGGAGGCGGGGGTCTCTTCCCCTGCTGGAGACGCTGCTTCGGACGCGCATCCGTCGTGATGCGTTCGCTGGCAGCGGCTTTCGCTTTCGCAACGGTGCTGCCGGTGCCGCGTGCCGCGGACAGCCAGATGGGCCGCGGCGGCATGACCGCGCTGCCGGTGGTCGGCGCCGCACTGGGCGGTCTGGCTGCTGGCGTGTCGTGGGCCGGGGTGCATGCGTTTGGCTCCAGCCCGCTTTCCGGCTTGCTTGCGGTGACGGTGCTGCTGCTCGTCACCCGGGGCCTGCACATCGACGGCGTCGCCGATACAGCCGACGGGCTGGGCTGCTACGGGCCGCCACAGCCGGCGCTGGCCGTGATGCGCGACGGGTCTACCGGCCCGTTCGGGGTAGCGGCGGTCGTGTTGGTGATCGTGCTGCAGGGATTGGCGTTCTCCAGGTTGGCCGCGACGGGAATCCCTGAAATCTTTCTGTCGGTGTTCGCCGGACGGGTGGCCGCGGTGCTGGCGTGCCGGCGGTCGGTGCCGGCGGCCGACGGCAGCGCCCTGGGTGGCCGGGTCGCCGGCACCCAGTCCGCGCCGGCGGTGGTGGGTTGGCTCGCGGTGCTGCTGGCCGTTGCGGTGCTGGTCGGCCCGCGACCGTGGCAGGGGCCGGTTGCGGTGCTGGTGGCGCTCTGCTGCGGCGCAGGTTTGGTCGCGCACTGCGTGCGACGGTTCGGCGGTATCACCGGCGACGTGCTGGGCGCCGCAATCGAGCTCACCACGACGGTGAGTGCGCTGGGGTTGGCGGCCCTCACCGTGCACTGAGCCGATCAGCGGCTACCGCGCCAGCGCAGCACGTCGAGCGCCACGGCGACGTCTACCGTGCGTTCGGCCAATGGCCTGGGAAGGAGTTCGTCGGCTCGCGCCAACCGGCGCAGCAACGTGTTGCGGTGGGTGTAGAGACGGGCCGCGGCCCGCGACGCGTTGCACTGCTCGGCAATGAACGTCCTTACCGCGGAATGCAATTCAGGGCCGGCGAATTCGAAGTCCCCGAGCACGTGTTTGACGAACCCCGCGGCTCGGTCGGCGTCGGCGGTGACGAGCGAGACCAGCTGGATGTCTGCGAAGAACGCGAGCTGTTGCGACGAATGCAGTCGGGCCATCATCTGCTGGGTGGTGAGGGCGTCAAAGTGACTGCGCCGGAACCCCTCGACACCGTCGGCAGTCGAACCGACGGCGATGCGGACATCGCGGGCAGGGCTGGTCAACTGCGATACCGCGTCGGTGAGGCGCTGGGTGTTGGCCACCGTACCGGGCGCCCACACCCACCGCGTCGCTGTGCTGGCCTGCACGCTCAGCGATCGACCCGCGCCGGCCGCCCGCGTGACGGCCTCGACGGCGCGGTCGAGCCACTTCGCGTCCCCGTCGGGGTCGTCGCTCCAAATGACCGCCGCGGTGTGGGTGCCGGTCAACGCATAACCGAGCCGGGTCTCGGCGCGGCGGAGCGGAATGGGGGCGCCGTCGAGCAGTAGCGCGACGGTTTGACGCCGTGCGGCATGTGTACCGCGGGTGAGCTCGTCGCGTTCCACGTCGATCTGCGCCGCGATGCCCGCCAGGGTGGCATCGATGAACGAGCTGATCGAGCGCGAGCACACGTCGAGCAGTTCGTGCAGTTCGATCGGGTCGGAGGTCAGTTCGAACGCGATCTCCATCAGCCGCCGCCAGGCCACTCCTTCGCCGACGCGGTACGCGTCGAGCGAAAACGCGTCGAGTCCGCGCCGGACCAGTTCGCGCGCGATGGCCATCGGTTCGGTCCCGGTGTTCGCCGGCACGGGCGCCCCGGGATCGCGCACGTTGGCGGTTGCCCAGAAGTACAAGTTGGCGCGATTGCTGCGACCCACTGCCGCTGCGAGCTCAGGGTCGGCGGCGATTGCCGGGGTGGCCGCGAGCACGGCCGTGTCGAGTTCTTCGAGCCATTCCGGGCGCGCGTTGACGGTGATTTGGGCGCACCGCCGGATCAGCTCCCTGACCGGCGCGGATGGAGCTTTGTGGGGAGCGTTCGCTGGCATCTCCCCACGTTAGGACTGTGGTGCAATATGCACTACTACTTCGAGTGAATTGAGTTGATTCGCCCTTGGTTGGCGCGGTCTGAAACGAGACGATCTATTCAACCTCGTTGAAGCTTCCCCCACCACCGCAGGAGACACTCATGGGCCACCCAGCCAGCCACGCCGAATACCTTGACGTAGTGATCATCGGCGCCGGGATCTCCGGCATCGGCGCTGCCTACTACCTGCAGCAGCAGCATCCGGGCCGCAGCTACGCGATCCTGGAGGCGCGTGGTGCCACCGGCGGCACCTGGGACCTGTTCCGCTATCCCGGCATTCGCTCCGACTCCGACCTGCACACCTTCGGCTACGAGTTCAAGCCGTGGCGCGACGACCACGCCATCGCCACCGCCGACAAAATCCTGGCCTATCTGCGGGAAACCGCCGCCGAGAATCGCATCGACGACAAGGTCCGGTTCCACCACAAGGTCCTGGGCGCGGCCTGGTCGAGCGCCGACGCGCGCTGGGTCATCGACATCGAGCGGACCGACAGAGGCGGTGCAGAACTGAGTCAAATCACAGCCAACTGGATCTTCTGCGCCGGCGGCTACTACCGCTACGACCAGGGCTACACCCCGCACTTCGAGGGCCGCGACGACTTCGCCGGTCAGATCGTGCACCCGCAGCACTGGCCCGAGGACCTCGACTACACCGGCAAGAAGGTTGTCATCATCGGCAGCGGCGCCACGGCCGTCACGCTGGTGCCCGCGATGGCCGAGCGCGCCGGGCACGTCACCATGCTGCAGCGCTCGCCGAGCTACATCATGCCGGTGCCGTCCAAGGACGTCTTCGCCAATACCGCCAAGAAGGTGCTCGGCGACAGGCGTGGCTACGCGCTGGCCCGTCGCAAGAACATTGCCAAACAGCGGTTCGTATACGACTTCTGCCAGAAGTACCCGGGCATGGCACGGCGGCTGATCCGTCGGTTCAACGCCAGACAACTACCGAAGGGATATCCGGTAGACGAGCACTTCAGCCCGGCGTACAACCCGTGGGACCAGCGGCTGTGCGCGGTGCCCGACTCCGACCTGTTCGCGGCGATCAGCAATGGCAGTGCCTCGGTGGTCACCGACCGGATTGCGACGTTCACCAAGACGGGTATCCGGCTGGAATCCGGACGCGTGCTCGACGCCGACATCATCGTGACCGCCACGGGATTGAACATGCAGGCCTTCGGCGGCATGTCGCTGACCGTCGACGGTCAACCGATCAATCTGCCCGACACCGTGGCCTACAAGGGCATGATGCTCAGCGGCGTACCGAACTTCGCCTACGCCATCGGCTACACCAACTCGTCGTGGACGCTCAAGATCGGCCTGCTGTGCGAGCTTTTCTGCCGGCTGCTGACCCACATGGATGCCAACCGATACGACATCGCTCGCCCCGAGCTCGACGATCCGAACATGGAGACGCGGCCGTTGATGGACTTCGCCGCCGGATACGTCCAGCGCGCCGTGAACGACCTGCCGCGTCAGGGCGCCGGGCAACCCTGGCTGACGTCGATGGGCTACCACACCGACGTACAGCTGCTGCGCAACGGCTCCGTCGTCGATCCTCACCTGAGGCTGGCCGCCGCCACAGCGACCGCCACCGCCACTGTGGCCGCCCGCGCCGAGACGGTGCCGGCCTAACCGAGGGTGCTAGCCCAGCCGCGTCATCCAGCCGTGGGTGTCGGCGAAGGTGCCCCGCTGGATACCGGTCAGGGTGTCGCGCAGCGCCATCGTCACTTCGCCGGATTGGCCGTCGGCGATGGTGAACTCGCTGTCGCCGTACTTCACCTGCCCGATCGGCGTGATGACCGCGGCGGTACCGCAGGCGAACACCTCGGTGATCTCCCCGGCCGCGGTCTTCTTCTGCCACTCGTCGATGTCGATCTTGCGTTCCTCGATGGCGAATCCGGCGTCAGTGGCCAACTGCAGCAACGAATCCCGGGTAATGCCGGGCAGTAGCGAGCCGGACAGCTCGGGCGTGACCAGCCGCGCCGACCCGCCGCTGCCGAACACGAAGAAGATGTTCATCCCGCCCATCTCTTCGACGAAACGGCGCTCGACGGCGTCCAGCCACACCACCTGGTCGCATCCGTGTTCGGTGGCTTCGGCCTGAGCGATCAGCGATGCGGCGTAGTTGCCGCCGAACTTGGCCGCGCCGGTGCCCCCTGGGCTGGCCCGCACATACTCCGTCGACACCCAGACGGTGACCGGGTTGATGCCTCCCTTGAAATATGCCCCGGCCGGCGAGCCGATCAGCAGGTACCGGTACTGCTTGGACGGCCGTACCCCCAGCCCCGGCTCGGTGGCGAAGACGAATGGCCGCAGATACAACGCCTCCTCGCCGCCGGCCGGGGGCACCCAGGCGTTGTCGACGGCGACGAGCTGGCGCAGCGCTTCGATGAAGACCTCGTCGGGCAGTTCGGGAATCGCCAGCCGGCGGGCCGACGACCGCAATCTGGCGGCGTTGGCGTCCGGACGAAACGACACGATCGACCCGTCCGCCCAGCGGTAGGCCTTGAGTCCCTCGAACACTTCCTGGGCGTAGTGCAGCACGATCGCCGACGGATCCAGCTGGATCGGGCCGTAGCCGACGATTTGCGCGTTGTGCCAGCCTGGTCCCTCCAGGTAGTCGATCGAAACCATGTGGTCGGTGTGGTATTTGCCGAATCCAGGGTCGGCCAGGATCGATTCACGTTCGGCGTCGGTCGCCGGATTTGCGGCGGGCAAAACCGTGAACTCTAGGGAGCCGCTGGTCATGGCGCTGATTGTATCTCCGCGTGCCAATGGGTTTTTGCGGTGCAAATTGCGGACCGCTATCGGGTCTTCACGGCGACGAAAGGTGGGCGCACCACTTCGCACTCGACGGGACGGCCGCGCACGTCGACGATGATTTGCTGGCCGTCCTCGACGCCGGCTTCGGTGTCGATCAGCGCCAGCCCGATCCCGGCCTGCAGGGTCGGCGAGAACGTCCCCGACGTGGTGACCCCGACCGGCACGTCGCCGGCCAACACCGTCAGCCCCTGCCGCAACACGCCGCGACCGGCCATGCGCAGCCCCCGCAGCAGCCGCCGCGGCCCCGCCTCCTTCTCGGCCAGCAGCGCGTCGCGGCCGAAGAACGCGTCCTTCTTCCAGCCGACCGCCCACCCGCAACGGGCCTGCAGTGGCGAGATGTCCAGCGAAAGCTCGTGCCCGTGCAGCGGATAGCCCATCTCGGTGCGCAGCGTGTCGCGGGCACCCAGGCCGGCCGGCTCGCCGCCGGCGTCGGATACCGCGCCCACCAGCGCGTCGAACACCACACCCGCGGTTTCCCATGGCGGCAGCAGCTCGTAGCCGTGTTCGCCGGTGTAGCCGGTGCGGCAGACGCGTACCGGCACTCCCGAGTAGGAGGCGTCGGCGTAACCCATGTAGTCCATCTCGGTCGGCAAACCCAGCGCGTCCAGCACGTCGGTTGATCGTGGGCCCTGCACAGCCAGTACCGCGTAGTCGCGGTGCTGATTGGTGATGGTCAATTCAGACCCGGCTTCAGCGGCGGCCTGCAGCGCGTCGACCACGGCGGCGGTGTTGGCGGCGTTGGGGACCAGAAAGATCTCGTCGTCGTCGACGTAGTAGGCGATCAGGTCGTCGATGACGCCGCCGGATTCGGTGCAGCACAGTGTGTATTGAGCCTTGCCCGGCCCGATGCGGCCCAGGTCGTTGGTGAGCGCGGAGTTGACGAACCGCGCCGCACCAGGCCCGCGTACCGAAGCCTTGCCGAGGTGGCTGACGTCGAACAGGCCGACGGCGTTGCGGGTGGCATTGTGCTCGCTGACGGTACCGGCATACGACACCGGCATCAGCCAGCCGCCGAACTCGGCGAAACTCGCGCCCAGCTCTCGATGACGCTCTTCCAGCGGTCCGTGCTGCGGGTGGTCGCTCACCGCGCCCACCCTAATCGAGCGGCAATGCTGGCAGACTTAGGCAGATGTCCGACCACTTGGACTTCGACGCGCTCGAGGCGGCCGGAATCGCGAATCCGCGCGAACGTACCGACCTGATCAAGTACCTGGACGACCTCGGCTTCACCGTCGAAGAGATGGCCGAAGCCGAACAGCGCGGACGGCTGTTCGGGCTCGCCGGGGATGTCCTGTCGTGGTCGGGACGGCCGATCTACACCTTTGAGGCCGCGGCCGAACAACTCGGAGTGACGCCCGAGGAGGTCGCGCACGTGTGGACTCTGCTCGGCTTGACGGCTGCCGGTCCCGACATCCCGGTGCTCAGCCAGGCCGACGTCGACGCCCTGGCGACCTGGGTCGCGATCAAATCGGTGGTGGGCGAGGACGGCGCGTTCGGCATGCTGCGGGTGCTCGGTGCCACGATGTCCCGGCTCGCGGAGGCCGAGTCGACAGTGATCCGCGCCGGGACGCCGGACATCCAGATGACATACACCCACGACGAGCTCGCCACGGCACAGGCCTACCGCGCCGTCGCGGAGTTCGTCCCGCGAATCGGGGCATTGATTGACGTTGTCCACCGTCACCACCTGATCAGCGCACGCACCCACTTCGAGGGCGTCCTTCGCGACACGACGGCAAGCGTGGTGTGTGGCGTCGGTTTTGCGGATCTGTCCGGCTTCACTGCGCTCACTCAGGCGCTTGCCCCCGCGGAATTGTCGTACCTACTCAACGAATTCGCCGGCACCGTCTCAGAGGTGGTGCATGCCGACGGTGGCCGGGTGGTCAAGTTCATCGGCGACGAGGTGATGTGGGTATGCGGGTCGCCGGAGCGCCTTGCGCAGGCGGCGGTCGATCTCGTGGACCATCCGCGGGGACGCGAGGAGGGTCTGCAAGTCCGGGCCGGCCTTGCCTACGGCACGGTGCTGGCCATCAATGGCGACTACTTCGGCAGCCCGGTCAACCTGGCTGCGCGTCTGGTGGCGGCAGCGGCGCCGTGTCAGATCCTCGCCTCGTCGAAGTTGCGCGATCAATTGCCCGAATGGCCCGCCAAAGCGCATGGCCCGTTGACCCTCAAGGGTTTTGACGCCCCAGTGACCGCCTTCGAGCTGCACAGCGGGGACGCTGTCGACGCCGAGCCCGGCTGAAGTGGCTAGGGTGATTCGACGTGACCACCGAAGCGGGCTACCGATCACCCACCGTTACCGTCGCCACATCGCTGCCCAAGCGCGGTGTGGGTTCTTCGGTCTTGCTAGTGCCGGTCGTCTCGACCGGCGAAGACGACCGGCCGGGCGCGGTCGTCGCCTCGGCTGAGCCGTTCCTGACCGCCGATGTGGTGGCCGAGATCGAAGCCGGCCTGCGAGCGCTGGACGCCACCGGCGCCAACGAGCAGGTGCACCGGCTGGTGGTGCCGTCGCTGCCGGTGGGCAGCGTGCTGACGGTCGGCCTGGGTAAGCCTCGCTACGAGTGGCCGTCGGACACCATCCGCCGCGCCGCCGGTGTGGCCGCGCGGTCACTCGGCAACGCCGAGACGGTGCTCACCACGCTGGGCGAGCTGCCCGGCGAACACGTCTGCTCGGCCGTCGTCGAAGGGCTGATCCTGGGCGCCTACCGGTTCAGCTCGTTCCGCAGCGCCAAGACCGCGCCGAAAGAAAACGGGCTGCGCAGCATCACGGTGTTGTCCACCGCCAAGGACGCCAAGAAACAGAGCGAGCACGGCGCGGCCGTCGCGACCGCGGTCGCCACCGCCCGCGACTTGGTGAACACACCGCCCAGCCATCTGTTTCCTGCCGAATTCGCAAAGCGGGCAAAGGCTTTAGGTGAAGCCGTCGGCCTTGACGTGGAGGTGCTCGACGACAAGGCGCTGCGCAAAGCCGGCTATGGCGGGGTCATCGGCGTCGGGCAGGGCTCGTCGCGGCCGCCGCGGCTGGTGCGGCTGATCCACCGCGGTTCGCGGCTGGCCAAGAGCCCCAAGCAGGCGAAGAAAGTGGCGCTGGTCGGAAAGGGCATCACCTTTGACACCGGCGGCATCTCGATCAAACCGGCCGCGTCGATGCACCACATGACCTCGGATATGGGCGGGGCCGCCGCCGTCATCGCGACCGTGGCACTGGCCGCGCAACTGGAGCTCCCGATCGACGTGATCGCGACCGTGCCGATGGCGGAGAACATGCCCTCGGCCGCCGCGCAACGTCCCGGCGACGTGCTGACACAGTACGGCGGGACCACGGTCGAGGTGCTCAACACCGACGCGGAGGGCCGGCTGATCCTGGCCGACGCGATCGTTCGGGCTTGCGAGGACCGCCCTGACTACCTCATCGAGACATCCACGCTGACCGGGGCGCAGACCGTCGCGTTGGGCGCCCGGATTCCCGGGGTGATGGGCAGCGACGAGTTCCGCGACCGCGTCGCCGCGATCTCGCAGCGGGTCGGCGAAAACGGGTGGGCGATGCCGCTGCCCGACGAACTCAAAGACGACCTGAAGTCCACGGTGGCCGACCTGGCCAACGTCAGCGGTCAGCGCTTCGCAGGGATGCTGGTCGCCGGGGTGTACCTGCGCGAATTCGTCGCCGACGGAGTCGCCTGGGCACACATCGACGTGGCAGGGCCGGCATACAACACCGGCAGCGCATGGGGTTACACCCCTAAGGGGGCCACCGGCGTGCCGGCCCGGACGATGTTCGCGGTGCTCGACGACATCGTGCGCAACGGCTGAAGCCTCGCGCCTCGGGCTCCGGGCGTTGAGCGTGAAATCAGGGCTTCTGGCGTGAACCTACGGCTTTCGTTGTGAACCTGCGGCTTTCGTTGTGAACCTACGGCTTTCGTTGTGAACCCCGGGTGGGAATCGGCGCC